>JASJGW010000247.1:0-3643 GCA_033791305.1 Gammaproteobacteria bacterium
CCGCTTTCAGTCGCGTCAACAATGGTGTATGCCTTGGTGCGATACCCAGCTCGCCCATTTCCGCCGGTGCGAACACCATGTTAGCGGTGCCGGAAAAGATTTCGGCCTCGGCGCTTACTATATCAACGTGGATGGTCATAGCCATAGTTTAGACCTCTATCGACTCCTAGAGTGACTTGGCTTTTTCGACAGCTTCGTCGATGGTTCCGACCATGTAGAACGCCTGTTCCGGCAGGTCGTCGTAGTCGCCGGCGATAATACCCTTGAACGCCGCGATGGAGTCCTTGAGCGAGACGTACTTGCCGGGTGAACCGGTGAAGGTCTCCGCCACGAAGAACGGCTGTGACAGGAAGCGCTGCATCTTGCGCGCCCGGGTAACCACCAGCTTGTCATCGTCCGACAGTTCATCCATACCCAGAATGGCGATGATGTCCTTGAGTTCACTGTAACGCTGCAGCGTCCCCTGTACGGCACGTGCCGTGTCGTAGTGATCCAGACCAACGACATTGGGATCGAGGATACGCGATGTGGAATCCAGCGGATCCACGGACGGGTAGATACCCTGCTCGGCAATCTGCCGGGACAACACCAGTGTGGCGTCAAGGTGGGCAAAGGTCGTGGCCGGTGACGGGTCGGTGAGATCATCCGCCGGCACATACACTGCCTGGAAGGAGGAAAGCGAACCGTTCTTGGTGGAGGGAATACGCTCCTGCAGCACGCCCATGTCCTCGGCCAGCGTCGGCTGGTAGCCCACGGCCGACGGCATGCGGCCCAGTAGTGCAGACACCTCGGTACCTGCCAGGGTGTAACGGTAAATGTTGTCAATAAACATCAGCACGTCACGACCCTCGTCGCGGAAATGCTCGGCCATAGTCAGACCGGTGAGCGCTACGCGCAGCCGGTTGCCCGGCGGCTCGTTCATTTGCCCATAGACCAGCGACACCTTGTCGAGCACGTTGCTTTCCTTCATTTCGTGGTAGAAGTCATTACCCTCACGGGTACGCTCACCCACACCGGCGAATACGGAGTAGCCACTGTGCTCCACCGCGATGTTGCGAATCAGCTCCATCAGCGTCACCGTCTTGCCGACGCCGGCGCCGCCGAACAGGCCGACCTTGCCGCCCTTGACAATGGGCATGATCAGGTCAATGACCTTGATGCCGGTCTCCAGCACATCCAGGGTCCCTGCCTGTTCGGCAAACGTTGGTGCGTCGCGATGGATCGGCAGCAAAGTTTCAGCGCCGATATCACCGGCATCATCCACCGGGTTGCCGAGAACATCCATGATGCGACCCAGGGTCTTTTCACCGACCGGCACCATGATAGGCTCGCCGCTGTTAAGCACTTCAAGCCCGCGCCTGACGCCGTCTGTTGATCCCATGGCGATGGTACGCACTACGCCGTCACCCAACTGCTGCTGCACTTCCAGGGTCAGACCTGTTGTGTCGACCTTCAGGGCATCATAGATCTTCGGTACGCTATCGCGCGGGAATTCCACGTCGACAACCGCCCCGATGATTTCAATAATATTGCCAGCACTCATGATGTCTTCCTCTTGACTTTAATACTTGCCTGCAGGAGCTGCCTTGGCAGCGAATGAATTGCCTGCAAGCAGGCTCCTGCAAAAAATTTATATTCCTGTGCTAAACCGCGGCCGCACCACTGACGATCTCGGAAATCTCCTGGGTAATCGCTGCCTGCCGTGCCTTGTTGTAAATCAGCTGCAGTTCACCAATCAGATCGTCCGCATTGTCCGTCGCCGACTTCATGGCCACCATGCGTGCTGCCTGCTCGCAGGCAACATTTTCCACGACGCCCTGGTACACCAGCGACTCAATGTAGCGAATCATCAGCGCATCCGTCACCGGCCTGGAATCCGGCTCGTAGAGATAGTCCCAGTGCGTTTCCAGCTGCTCGTCGGCCTCGCCCGTCACCGGAATCAGCTGCTTCAGTGCCGGCTTCTGGGACATGGTGTTCTCAAACACGTTATGCGCAATGTACAGGCGATCAATGCTGCCTGCTTCATAGTTATCCAGCATGACCTTGACCGTTCCGATCAGTTCGACGATCGACGGTGCATCGCCCAGCTGAGTGGCGGTCGCGGTGATGTTGCCGCCGAGGCGCTTGAAAAAAGCATTGCTCTTGGTGCCAATCAGGGTCAGGTCAACCTCCTGTCCGGCCGCATTCCATTCCTTCATGGCAGCAATTACTGACTTGAACAGGTTAATATTCAAACCGCCACACAGGCCGCGATCAGTGGAGATGATGATCAGGCCAACGCGCTTTACCTCGCGCTCGACCAGGTAAGGATGATGGTATTCCGGGTGTGCGTGCGACAGGTGCGCCACCACGTTCTGGATCTTTGCTGCATAGGGACGTGTGGCCAGCATCCGATCCTGCGCCCTGCGCATCTTGCTCGCCGCCACCATCTCCATCGCCTTGGTGATCTTCTGCGTATTCTTGATGCTCGCAATCTGGGTGCGGATTTCCTTAGCGCCTGCCATTACCTGACCCCGTTGTTAATCTGTATACATAGTGCAGGAGCGGCCTTGGCCGCAAACAGCATGTATCTGCTACGGTATTCCCGGTCAAGACCGCTCCTGCAGGATTCCATCCCGGTTACGCTTACCATGTACCCGTGGCCTTGAAATCCTCGACTGCGGTCCGCAGACCGGCTTCGATTTCGTCATTGTAGTCGCCGGATGCATTGATCTTGTCTGTCAGCTCTGTCTGGCTGGCACGCAGGTAACCATGCAGTGCACTTTCAAAGTCGACGACCTTGTCCAGGTCGACGTCATCGAGGTAACCCTGATCCGCGGCAAACAGCGACATGGCCATCTCGGCAACCGAGAGCGGGGAATACTGTTTCTGTTTCATCAGTTCAGTAACGCGCTGTCCGCGCTCCAGCTGCTTGCGGGTAGCCTCATCAAGGTCCGAGGCAAACGGGGAAAAGGCCGCCAGTTCACGGTACTGCGCCAGCGCCAGGCGCACACCACCACCGAGCTTCTTGATGATCTTGGTCTGGGCCGCGCCGCCGACACGCGACACCGACAGACCGGCGTTGATGGCCGGGCGAATACCGGCGTTGAACAGGTCGGATTCCAGAAAAATCTGGCCGTCTGTAATGGAAATCACGTTGGTGGGTACAAAGGCCGACACGTCACCGGCCTGAGTCTCGATAATCGGCAGCGCCGTCAGGGAACCGGTCTTGCCCTTCACCTCACCATTGGTGCGCTTCTCCACGTCTACTGCATTGATACGTGCTGCGCGCTCCAGCAGGCGCGAGTGCAGGTAGAACACGTCACCCGGATAGGCCTCGCGGCCCGGCGGACGCCGCAACAACAGTGAGACCTGGCGATAGGCCCAGGCCTGCTTGGTCAGGTCGTCATAGATAATCAGGGCATCCTCGCCACGATCGCGGAAGTACTCGCCCATGGAGCAACCGGAGTACGGGGCTATGTACTGCATGGCCGCTGATTCGGCTGCCGCCGCAGCGACGACAATGGTATGTTCCATGGCACCATGCTCTTCCAGCTTTTGCACCAGGGTCGCAATCGATGAATTCTTCTGGCCAATCGCGACGTAGATACACTTCACGCCGGTGCCCTTCTGGTTGATGATGGTATCGATGGCCACCGCGGTC
>JASJGW010000248.1:0-9527 GCA_033791305.1 Gammaproteobacteria bacterium
GCTGCGGAACTGTACGGCCTTCGCCTGTGACAGAAACTGGCGCTATTTCAGGGTGTATGACCGCTCCATGGCATCCGCGAAGATGCTAGAATTCTTCGCTGATCCGGATGTCAGTCTGCGGCACCCGGAGATGCGTTACCTGAAGCAGGGCAATACCTGCACCCTCTGGCTGGCCCGGGTGGACGGTCGGCAGCTTGTCGTGAAGCGCTACAATATCAAGGGTCTGGCGCATCGTATCGGGCGGGCTTTCAGGCGTACACGGGCGGCTGTTTCGTGGAAAAATGCGCACCGGCTGGGCATGTACGGCATTTCCACGGCCAGGCCGGTGGCCTTGCTGGAACAACGCCTGGGTCCCCTGCGAGGGAGGGCCTGGTATATATCCGAGTATGTCGAAGGTGATGATGTGCTGCAGCTGTGTACGCAGCCAGCGCCGCAAGTAGCGGCAATCCGGGCGGCCACGCAGCAGGTGGTCGAACTGCTGTGGCAGCTGGCACAGTGCCGGATCAGTCACGGGGATATGAAGGGAAGCAATTTTATCCTGGCTGCCGGCGAGCCTGTGCTGATCGACCTGGATGCCATGCAGGAGCATGTTTCACGCTTGTTGTTCCACAGCGCACAGCGTCGCGATGTACAACGGTTTATGCGCAACTGGGATGGTTGTCCCGAGGTCGCAGTGATGTTCAACAAAATGATGCGGAGTAAGAAACTGGTGTCAGAGTCATGAAAATTCTGGGCATATCCGGTGCGGTTGGTCACGATGCGTCTGCTGCACTGTACATTGACGGCAAGCTGGTTGCGGCTGCCGAGGAAGAACGCTTCCTGCGCGACAAGCATGCCAAGGGCAAGTTCCCGCTGGAGGCCAGCCGCTTCTGCCTGGCGTTCGCCGGGCTGCAGCCGGATGATATTGATATTGTCGCCTTCCCCTACAGTCCGATCAGTTTGCTGTCGCCGGCCCGCTGGCACTATGCACGGCGCTACTGGTACGCACCGGACCGCGCCCTGCCGGCCATTTTCAATGGCAACCGCCGTTACCGCCGCAATGTGCGTGGCGTCATGGCAATGCTGGACCAGCTGGGTGTCAGCAGGGAGCGGATCAGTTTCAGACCGGTCGAGCACCACCTGGCGCATGCCAGCAGTGCCTATCATTTGAGCGGTTTCAAGGAAAAAACTGCCATCCTGGGGATTGATGGCAAGGGTGAATATGCGACGACATTCTTTGGTTACGGCGAGAACGGGAAGATTCACAAGATCAAGGAATTCTACGACCCGGATTCACTGGGTGGCATGTACGGTGCCCTGACCGAGTACCTTGGCTTCGAAATGCTGGACGGTGAGTTCAAGGTCATGGGCATGGCACCCTACGGGGACCCATGCAAGCATGACCTGTCACGGCTGATCAGCTATGACCGCAAGGACTTCAGTGTGGATACGGAGCTGGTGAACGTCATCGGCATGCGGCGCTACAAGGAGGACGGCAAGGGCTATTATTTCAGCAGGAAGCTGGTGGACTGGCTGGGCCCGAAGCGCCAGGGGGATGCTATCGATGATCCGTATATCGACTATGCGGCCAGTATCCAGAAGCTGCTTGAGGATGTGTCACTGGGCCTGGTTGACTATTACCTTGGCGACATCCTGCGCGAGACCGGCAAGCTGTGCTTTGCCGGTGGTGTTGCGCTGAATGTGAAGCTGAACCAGCGCATCATAGCGCTACCCTATGTCCAGGAACTGTTTGTGCAGCCGGCGGCCAGTGATGCCGGTACTGCAATTGGTGCCGCTTCCTATGTCGCCAACGAACAGGGCGATTCAGTGGAGAAGATGGAACATGTGTACCTGGGGCCATCCTACACGACGGAGCAGTGTGTTGCCGCCTGTAAGGCCTGCGAGCATGCGCCGCAGTGGGAAGTGCTGGAAGATGTGCCGGTGCGCGCTGCAGAACTGCTTGCCGATGGCAACCCGGTTGCCTGGTTCCAGGGGCGCATGGAATTCGGGCCGCGGGCACTCGGCAACCGCAGCATCCTTGGCGATCCAGCTACCAGGGCCATTGCCGATCGTATCAATGAACAGATCAAGTACCGTGAGCGCTGGCGGCCGTTCTGCCCGAGCATGCTGGACACGGTGTCAGAAGACATCCTGCAGACCGGCCACCCGTCACCGTACATGACCTTCACCTTTGATGTGGCGGAATCCTGGAAATCGCGCATCCCCGAAGTCGTGCATGAGGACGGTACTGCCAGGGCGCAGATTGTTACCCGGGACACCAATCCGCGTTATTACCGGTTAATTCAGGAACTGGAGCAGCGTACCGGCAATGCGGTCGTGCTGAATACCTCGCTGAATCGCCGCGGCGAGCCGATGGTCTGTTCACCTCAGGACGCCCTGAATATGTTCTACGGGTCGGATCTGGAGTATTTGGTCATGGAAGATGTGCTGGTAACAAAACAGCTTGTGGATAGCGGGCTAGTCTGACGATTTTCGTGCCGACTGTTTTTGAAGGCGTAGTTGTCGTTTGGCACGGCGTGGTTTGGGGGGGTACACCTTTGTTTCTCCT
This sequence comes from Gammaproteobacteria bacterium, assembly GCA_033791305.1. GTDB lineage: Bacteria > Pseudomonadota > Gammaproteobacteria > UBA9214 > UBA9214 > UBA9214. The sequence continues at coordinate 2,549 of JASJGW010000248.1, forward strand.
TTGGGCCGCTCCTTGAAGCGTCTGTGAATCCAGAGATATTGTTCGGGGTTCTTACGCACCTGCGATTCGATGATAGCGTTAAGCCGGGTTGCATCCTCGGTTTCATTTTCTCCAGGAAAGTTCTCAAGGGCTGGTTCTATTGCCAGTTTGTATCCTTGCGCATCCGGAAGTCTTTGAATACTGAACGGCATCACAGCTGCACCGGTCAGCCTTGCCAGTTTTGTTGTGGCGGTGAGTGTATTTGCCGGGATATTGAAGAACGGTGCAAAAACGCTGTTTTTACGTCCCGGGTCCTGATCCGGTGCATACCAGACGACCTCGCCTGCCCTGAGTGCCCTGATAAAGCCGCGAATGTCGTGCCTGTGAATCATCGTCTTGCCGTATTTCTCACGGGCTTTTGTTAACGCCCAGTCAGACAATTTGTTGCGCAGTTCCTGGTAGGTAAAGCAAACTGGATAGTGATTCATGAGTGTCCTGCCGGCAAATTCAAGCGAACAAAAATGCCCGCTTAGCAGCAGGACTCCCTTTCCCTGTTGTTGTGCGGATTCAATGTGTTCCAGACCTTCAAGTTTGCCGTAAGCGTCAATCTCCCGGGTGTTTGCCCAGAAGGCAAAGGCGGTTTCAACAAGACTCATACCGAGTGAATCATAGCAGCGGTTTATCAGTTGCGCCTGCTGCAGTGTGTCCAGTTCGGGAAAGCACAAACCGATATTGGTGCGTACAATGGTGTGCCGGTAACTGCTGAACAGCTTGAAAAGCCTGCCAAGCCTGCGCCCGATTGCAAGCTGCAGGCGAAAGGGCAGTTTTACCACCAGCCACATAAGTCCAATGCTCAGCCATGTTGGCCAGTAGCGCGGAGCAATCAGGCGCAGGCCGGTATCGGGTTTTTGTTTGTCTTTCAAGGGTATTCAGGAATGATGTGTGGCTTGTGTCTGGTACAGCTGTGCATATAGACCGCCATGCTGCAGCAGTTCTTTGTGGGTGCCGACTTCCTCGATGCGGCCATCCTTCATGGCCAGGATGCGGTCTGCATTTTCGATGGTGGAGAGGCGATGCGCGATGACCAGTGAGGTTCTACCGCTGCGCAGGGAGTCCAGTGCGGTTTGCACAATTTTTTCTGATTCCGTATCCAGCGCTGAAGTGGCCTCGTCCAGGATCAGTATCGGGGCATCCTTGATCAGGGCGCGGGCAATGACGAGCCGCTGGCGCTGGCCGGCAGACAGACGCACGCCGTTTTCGCCAATCAATGTGTTGAAACCGTCCGGTAGCTTGTCGATGAATTCCAGGGCATGCGCCTTTACTGCGGCATCCCTGATGGCGTCGTCACTGACTTCCCGGCCCTGGGAACCGTAGGCGATGTTGGCGGCCACGGTATCGTTGAACAGGATGATGTGCTGTCCCACGTAGGCGATCTGCCGTCTCAGGCTGGCCAGTGTGATCTCCTGGGTATTCCTGCCGTCAAGTACTATCTTGCCTGCCGACGGATTGTACAAGCGGGGCAGCAGGCTGATGAGGGTCGTTTTGCCGCCGCCTGAGGTGCCGACCAGGGCAATGGTTTCGCCGGCGGCTATCTTCAGGTTAATGCCCTGCAGTACCGGACTCTTGCTGCCGTAGTGGGTGTAGGACACATCCCTGAACTCAATGTTGCCCAGCGCCCGGTCGATCGTGGTGTGGCCCTGGTCGATTTCCGGGTGTTCGTCAATCAGACTGAACACACTTTCCGCAGCGGCCAGCCCGCCCTGCAGGTGGACATTAACCTTGGTCAGGCGTTTGATCGGTGATGACAGCAGGGCCAGGGCGGCAATCAGTGATACGAACTCGCCGACCGTGATGTCCCCGCTCTGTGCCTGTATGGCGGCGAAGTAGACCACGATCGCGAGTGCGCTGACAGTCAGGATCTGGACAATCGGGACGTTGATTTCGGAGGCGGCTGCCACCTTCATGTGGTAGCGTCTGATCCAGTTGTTTATGTGCTGGAAACGTTTTTTCTCATACTCCTCCCCACCGAATATCCTGACCTCGCGGTTGCCGTTGATGGCTTCCTGAATCACCCGCGTGAGGTCGCCGACCGAGTCTTGCAGGGAGCGGCTCAGCTTGCGCATGCGTTGGCTGAAATAGCGGATTACCAGTGCCGTGGGCGGGGCGATCAGAAACACGACCAGTGACAGTTGCCAGTTTATATACAGGGCATAGCCGAGTAGTCCGATGATGGTCAGGCTGTCCTTTACCAGCGTGACGATGACTTCAGTGGCTGCTGCCATCACCCGCGACACGTTGAATGTGTGCTTGGAAATAATGTTGCCGGAGGAGTGATTGTCGAAATAGTGGATTGGCAGGGTCTGCAGCTTATTGAACATTTCCTGGCGCAGATCCATGACGACACGGGTCGCGACCCATTTCATGCCGTAGCCGCTGATGAAGCTGGCAATGCCGCGTACCGCAAACAGCAGAATCAGCAACAGGGGCAGCGTGACCAGGGTGTCGACGTTTTTGGAGACAAAGGTTTCGTCCAGCAGCGGTTTCATCAGTGCCGGCATGGCGGGCTCGGTGGCTGCAAAGGCCACGGTTCCCAGCAGGGAGAACAGGAACGTCTTGCGGTACGGCAGCACATAGCGGAGCAGGCGAAGGTACAGTTCTTTACTGTTCATGGGTGTATGGCTGCAAACGGGAGTTTCCGGAGCATGGTTTATCATGGGCCAGCATTACTGCTAGCTTTGATGTTACACCATGTTATTGAAAAAAGGACTCATTTGTTCTTTCCATATGCGGGTCCCGGTAGTTTTCCATGGCGTGTACCCGTGATGGCTGTAGATCTGCCCAGGTCAAGCCCGTTTATGTATAATGCTGCGTCAAGGTTCGGCGAGGTAGCCGGCAAGAATCCTGTAACGAAACAGTTTGAGGTGTTTGCGTGCCCAATCCCGACACAGCAGCTTTTGCCAGCAACAGCAAACTCATGCAGCCGAATGCGGCCAACCAGTACCAGGTCACCGGGAAGGACCTGCCACTGCACTGTCCCATGGAGAGTATGAGTCTGTGGAATTCGCACCCGCGGGTTTATCTTCCGATCGAGGCAACAGGACAGGCCAAATGCCCCTACTGCGGCGCCAATTACACACTGAAAGACTGACAGATCAGCCAGCACCGGCCGGGGTGCTGCAGGTAAAGCATAAGCTCGAACCGTCACGCGTCGTGTGGCGTTTCAGTGATGGTAAATCCGGCCATGACAACCAGAGCCTGGGGCTGGTCGATGCCCTGCAGCGGCGCACCCGTATTCACAGCTATGATATTCCCGTGCAGCCGGGAGCCGGGCTGGACTGGCTGATTGGCCGCTTTCCGGCCGGATCCCTGTTGCCCGATCCCTGGCTCATCATCGGGGCCGGTCACGCGACACATCTGCCCATGCTGGCTGCACGCCGTGCACGCGGCGGCAGGACGGCTGTCCTGATGCGCCCGGATCTGCCAAAGTCATTGTTCGATCTGTGCGTGATCCCGGAACATGACCGGCCCGGGCCGGCAACCAATATCCTCGTGACGAAGGGCAGCCTTAACCGGATGCAGGCGCTGCGCGGGCAGACACAGGACCGCGGTCTGCTGATGGTGGGTGGACCCTCCAGGCATTACCGCTGGGACCACAAAACGGTCCTGGACCAGATAGCCGGCGTGATCCGCTTCTCGCCGGTGCGCCACTGGGTGTTGACCACGTCACGACGCACTCCGCCGGGTTTTGCCGAGCGGGTCCGGCAAATGATTTTTAACTGCAATATCAGGATGACCATCGTTTCCTGGCGCGATACAAGTGACCAGTGGCTGAGCAACCAGCTGCTGCGCTCCTGTTGTACCTGGGTCACGGAGGACAGCGTTTCCATGATCTACGAGGCCCTTACAGCCGGGCTGCCGGTCGGGCTATTATCGGTGCCGCCACAGCGCTACGACCGTGTTGTTAGTGGTGCGCGGCAGCTGGCTGCTGCGCGCAATGTGATGGTCTACAGCGACTGGAGTGCCGGCCGGCCACTGCCTCGCCCAAGGCAGGTCTACGACGAGGCCAACCGGGTTGCGGAACAGATCTGCAGGCGATGGGGGAGCCAGTAAATCGGCGCCTGACAGTCCTGCAGGTCGTGCCTGCACTGCAAGGCGGTGGTGTCGAGCGCAGTACACTGGAAGTCGCAGCGGCACTGGTCCGTAACGGGCACCGCTCACTGGTGATCTCCGGTGGCGGCCGGCTGGTGCCGGAACTGCTAACCGCCGGCTCGGAACATGTATGCTGGCCGATTGGCCGGAAATCTCCATTGACATTGCGTTTGGTTCCGCGCTTGCGACGCCTGCTGCTCAGGGAAGGGGTCGATATTCTGCATGCGCGCTCCCGCCTGCCTGCCTGGATTGCCTGGCTGGCCTGGCGGGGCATGCATCTGGATCGGCAACCGCATTTCGTGACGACTGTGCACGGCCTTAATTCCGTGAATGCCTACAGCGCGGTGATGCTGAGGGGGACGCGGATCATCGCGGTATCCGGCAGCACCCGTGATTACCTGCTGCAGCATTATCCTGGGGTCGAGCCGGAACGCATTACCGTCATTCCCCGCGGGGTTGACCCGGCTGTCTTTGCGCCGGACTACCAACCGGGCACAGCCTGGCTGGCAGCCTGGTACCGGCAGTATCCGCAGTTGCAAAACAGATACCTGGTGACTCTGCCGGGCCGGGTCAGCCGCAGAAAGGGCATCTACGACTTCCTCGAAATCCTGGCGGCACTCGCGGTGCGGGGACTGCCCGTGCATGGGCTGGTTGTGGGTGAATTTCCACGGGGAGCAACTGAGCCCTGCAGGGAACTGTATTCGAAGGCAAATTCTCCGGCGTTGAAAGGGCTGGTTACTTTTACCGGATATCGCTCCGATGTGTGCGAGATCATGGCCGTCTCCAATGTGGTGCTGTCACTGTCGCGGCAGCCTGAGGCCTTTGGCCGTACCGTGAACGAGGCCCTCAGCCTGGGCGTGCCGGTTGCCGGCTATGCGCACGGTGGCGTGGGTGAACAACTGGCGCGCCACTTTCCAGCTGGCGCGGTTGCTTCGGGCGATACGGAAGCCATGGTGGCTCGACTGCAGGCCTGGTACGCCGCGCCGCCGTCAATGCGGAGTGTCAGGCCCTATACGCTGGATGACATGCTTACCAGTACGCTGGAGCTTTACCACAATCTGTAGTTGCAAATTGGGCTGGTTGCTCGTCATTCCAGGCGGATTGGCGGTATCAGGGTCAAGGGTCGATACGTCATACCGAACACGCAGGCCAGTTCAAAACTCCATGGCCGGCGCGTAGCGCCTGATCAGCGCTCTCAGCACACGGCTGCGTAAACCGGCGATGCCTGCAGCCGTTTCGTACTCCTCGAGAAAGTGGCTGTAGCCATACCGGCCGAGTGTTTCACGATCGCTTTTGTCATGCAGCAAGTGCCTGAAATTACGGGCACGCCTGAACAGACCTAGCGGCCGACGCTTGACCGACATGTCGGCGATATCGATCAGTCCGAATTCACCGTCTTCGAGTACCAGGATATTGCCCAGGTGAATGGAACGGAACAGGATGCCTTTTGTATGTATCTCCGCCAGGAAGGTGGCCAGTTTCTTCAGGTACAGATTTCCGCAATTATCAGTATTCAGGCAGTCGCGCAGGGTAGTGCCGGGCAGCAGGGGGTAAGTGATGAGGTGGCGCTTGCAGGTCTTGTCATGGCGCAGCTGCTGGCACTGAACCGTTGTTATTCCCCGGGTTCTGAGTTGCTGTGCATTGTTCCAGAATCTGTATGCATAGGGGTAGATATGCGCAGAGGAGAACCGCCGCCGGGGATAGAATATCTTGATAATCCTGTTGTCGGGTGTCAGCAGTACCTTCTCGCCGCGGCCATCGAACTCCAGCACCCGGGCACCCGCGCGCAGCTGGTCGATTTCTGTTGTGCTAATCGGTGTGCTTCCAGCTAACAGATTCATACAGGGCCCTGGAGACCGGGTTATCAGGAGGGTTGATGCGGTAGCAAAGGCCAGCATATTGAATCCCGCCGGAGGCCTCAATAGCAATAGCAAGGTTGGCAATATATTACTGTACTTGGGTGAATACACATGTGAAAATCAGCGGCTACCGGTGGACTCGAAAAATAGCAAGTACCGTCAGCCATGAACGAAAAATCAGACCCGCAGCTGGAATTCTCCGACAAGTATACAGCTGAACACGCCAGGCAATATTTCAGCAAGCACCAGCAGGGATTCTGGCGCAAGTTATCAAACCGGCGCGAGCTGGCGATTGCCAGAAAGGCATTAAAAATTGCCGGCGATCCGGTTTCCGTTCTGGATCTGCCGTCGGGCACCGGCCGCTTCTGGGAGCTGCTTGCCGAGAAACCGGATCGACAGATACTGGCTGCGGATTACAGTGAAAACATGCTGCAGGTTGCGATGCAGATGCGTCCCGAGAACATTACACGACGTATCGAAGCCTTCCAGTGCTCTGCCTTCGATATACCCCGCCCCGAGAATGCGGTTGAAAATATCTTCTGTATGCGCCTCCTGCATCACATTGGCAAGGCGGATGACCGGCTTGCCCTGTTCAGGGAGTTCAGGCGCGTTGCCGCAAAATCAATCTGTATCTCCCTGTGGGTTGATGGCAACTATCAGGCGCGCCGTCGGCATCGGCTGGAGAGCAGGCGTGCTCCAGGTAAATACCAGAACCGTTTTGTGTTGCCGGCCAGTCAGGTCGAGACGGAGTTTGGCCAGGCCGGGCTGGGAATTATTGACTGTGTTGATTTCCTGAAATTTCATTCCATGTGGCGCATTTATATCCTTGGCACTACCTAGTATCCATCCATAAATGCTGTAATTTCTCTCGCGAAGGCGCAAAGACGCCAAGTAAGAATTGTTTATGCTTTTTATAACAATACGTTATAACTTTGCGATCTTTGCGTCTTGGCGAGAGTTATTCTTTGTGGACGGACACTAGGCTAGGTGAA
>JASJGW010000249.1:0-3926 GCA_033791305.1 Gammaproteobacteria bacterium
CACCACCATCTCCGGTCCCGCGGATCCAGACTGCAAGCTATCCCTGAAGACACTCAGCGCCGGTCGTGCCGTGGACGTTTCGGATTCCGGTGAGGGTGTGACACTCGTCGTCAGGTCTTCTCTCTGCTGCAGGTGCATATAACCGGCAATCCCGACTGCGAGCAGGACCCCGGTGGTCGCACCGACCCACTTCAGTGCTCCGGCCCTGCGGGCCCCGGGTCGTTGTGCCATTGCATGCGATTCAGCCTGCTTGCCGGAAGCCCTGTCCGGGATTGCAGAACCGATCAGGGAGCCGATATCTGCCACCAGCCTGGTGAAGTCCCGGGTGGTTTTCTTGCCGTCCCAGTTAACCAGATTGACCGCCTGTAGGGAGCGGAAGATGAGCGGGGGCGAGATTTCATCGAGGAATACCGGGATCAGCTTGTTGTGATCAAGTCCTTCCTGTGCCTCCGCCCGTACCCACCGCGAGTCAACGGACGCTTGTGACCAGACCACGATCACGACCCTTGCCGCCACGAGTTCAGTCTCGATGGCTTCGTCGAAGTGCCGCCCGGCATTGATGGAATGGTCCTACCAGACGCTCCATCCCTGTCCGCTGAGCGCGTCTGCAAGCGGCGCTACGCACGCCCGGTCCTCGCTGGCATAACTGATGAAGGTATCACTCATTGAAGAAAACCCCTGAATTCATCACTGGCTTGTGCCGGGATAGGGATCGCCCGGGGACCGTGTGGAATCTTGTAACTGAACGCTCCCCGATGCAAGTCGATTCCGATTCTCCCGGGAAACGTTGTCGAGGCTCTTTGGCTGGTTATTTAAGCATTTACTAATGCGCCAGCATCTTGTTATAATGAGAATCGTTCTCGTTTATTGAAGTGGATAATTATAGATGTCCAGCCGCCCCCTCAGTGATACACCGGTCGGCCAGAAGGTCCGTCTGGTGGCGATCAGCGGCGGCAAGCAGCTTACCCGGCGCCTGCTGTCGCTTGGCCTGACGGTGGGTTCGGAACTCGAGGTTTTGCATCACCGTGGACGTGGTGTGGTGGTGGCAAAACAGGGTAACCGGGTTGCACTGGGCAAAGGCATTGCAGAAAAACTCCATGCTGTAAGGCTCGACTGATGGGTGATGGTAGCAAAAGCAGTGAGCATTCCTTGAAAAACAAGACAGCATTGACCATTGCCCTGGCAGGCAATCCCAATTGTGGCAAGTCGGCACTGTTCAATGCCTTTACCGGGATTCGCCAGAAGACCGGCAACTGGCCCGGTGTGACCGTCGATCGGAAGGAAGGCCAGTTTGTGCTCGAAGGCCGCGAAGTAGCCGCCATCGACCTGCCCGGCATCTATTCCTTCGATGCCAGTTCGCTGGACGAGCAAGTCAGCCGCGACTATTTGCTGTCACGCGATGCCGACCTGGTGGTCAACGTCGTCGATGCCTCCAATCTGGAGCGCAACCTGTACCTCACTGTGCAGTTGCTGGAAATGGGTGTCCCCCTGGTGCTGGCACTGAACATGATGGACGTGGCGCGCAAGCGCGGCATCCAGATTGATACCGAACGCCTGTCACAGGAACTGGGTTGCCCGGTGGTACCGGTGGTGGCGGTAACCGGAGAAGGCACAACCGAACTGAAGGCGCGTATGCTGGCGGTTGCCGATGGCCAGCAACAGGGCGGTTTTCCGCTGGCTTCGGATGAGGTCGTGGAACAGGCTATCAGCGATCTGGAGCCGGCGCTCGAGGAACTCCCCGCCCCGAACCGGCGCTGGCTGACCCTGAAACTGATTGAAAGCGACGATAGCGGCAGCGAACTGGAAACGTCGGTGCGGGAAAAACTGCAATACTGGCGCCGCCAGATTGCCGAACGTGCCGGTGAGGACGCCGACGTCCTGATCGCCGATACCCGTTACGGTCATGCTCATACCCTGGCCCAGAGGGTGTCGCACAGCAAGGGGCGGGTCACCCGGACACTCAGCGATCGCATCGATTACATGGTGCTCGGCAAGTGGACCGGCATCCCGGTGTTTCTCTGCATTATGTACCTGATGTTTCTGTTCACGATGAACATCGGCGGCGCCTTCATCGATTTCTTCGACGGTACAGCCAACGCCCTGTTTGTCAGCGGCTTCGGCGAACTGTTCGTCACGCTCGGCGCCCCGGACTGGCTGCGCGTCTTGCTGGCTGACGGCGTGGGCGGTGGCGTGCAGATCGTGGCGACCTTTATTCCTATTATTGGTGCCCTGTACCTGTTCCTGTCGGTGCTTGAAGATTCCGGTTACATGGCGCGTGCGGCCTTTGTTATGGATCGGTCCATGCGCGCCATCGGTCTGCCGGGCAAGGCCTTTGTACCCCTGATTGTTGGCTTTGGCTGCAACGTGCCGGCGATCATGGCCACGCGCACACTGGAGAACGAGCGCGAACGCAAGCTCACCATCCTGATGAATCCCTTCATGTCCTGCGGCGCGCGCCTGCCGGTGTACGCCCTGTTTGCCGCGGCCTTTTTCCCGGCTTCCGGGCAGAACATCGTGTTCGCGCTGTATCTTATTGGTATTGCTGTGGCCATTCTCACCGGGCTGTTGATGAAAAAGACCCTGCTGCCAGGCAAGAGCAGTGGTTTCATGATGGAGTTGCCGCCCTATCATCTACCCACCCTGAAGGGCATTCTGCTGCGCGCCTGGGACCGGGTACGGCTGTTTGTAAAGGAGGCCGGGCAGGTCATTATCCTGATGGTGCTGGCGCTGAACCTGCTCAACTCCATCGGCACCGATGGTTCTTTCGGCAACGAGGACAGTGAACAATCGGTGCTCAGTGCCACCAGCCGGGTTCTGATTCCGGCGTTTGCCCCCATGGGTATCCAGGAGGACAATTGGCCGGCGGTGGTCGGCGTCATCTCCGGTGTATTGGCCAAGGAGGTGGTGGTCGGTACGCTGGACAATCTGTACACCAGCCTCGCCGAAAACCAGTCCGGCCAGGAACAAACGCCATTCGATCTCTGGCAGCAGCTGCGTGCTGCCGCCGCCAGCATCCCCGCTAATCTCGCGGTGGTGGGTGAAGCGCTGCTGGACCCGCTTGGCCTGGATCTGGGTAATCTTTCCGACACCCGTGCAATCGCAGACGAGCAGGGTGTCAGGCAGGGGGTGTTCGGCGCCATGCAGCACCGTTTCGATGGCCAGACCGGCGCCTTCGCCTACCTGTTGTTCGTCTTGCTGTATTTTCCCTGTGTCGCCACCATCGGCGCTATCAAACGTGAAGCTGGACGCAACTGGGCCATGTTCGTAGCGGCGTGGACAACGACAGTCGCCTATATCACTGCCGTCAGCTTCTACCAGATTGCTACCTGGAGCGTTCACCCTGCAAACTCTGCCCTGTGGCTGGGTGGGCTATGGAGTCTGTTTGCACTGCTGATCATGATTTTGCGCCGCTGGGGACAGCACAGCCGGGAGCCGGAGGCGGCAGTCGTCGCACCTATCAAAGCATGATCCTGTCTGATATCAGCCGCTACCTCGAACAGCGTGGCCAGGCCACGCTGGCCGATATCGCCCTGCACTTCGATGCCGACCCTGATGCCATCCGTGGCATGCTGGAGATCTGGATGCGCAAAGGCCGGCTGCATCGCCGGATGGCAACCGCTTCCTGTGGTAGTCGTTGCAGCCAGTGCGACCCGGCCACTACCGAGGTCTACGTATGGGGCAATGCGGAGGGCGATACGGTGCCCTTGTTACCTACCGGCTGTGGACACGGTCGCTGAGAGAAAGACATGTCTGCTTGCAAGCTGCGCTCAACTCATGCCTTGCTTGCCACTTCTTCGGGTACGAAATCCTTGGCGATGCGCTTGGCCAGGTTATAAATGCCGCGTAGTTTATCCAGCAGTTCCATCTCCAGTCGTACCAGATTGAGATGCCCACTGTCCTGGACACCGATGCGCTCGGACTGACGC
>JASJGW010000250.1:0-6235 GCA_033791305.1 Gammaproteobacteria bacterium
GTATTTGAAAAGTAGTGCTTACCCTCCCCCATCGCAACAAAATACAGGGTCTTGCCCTTTGCCGGGTGTAACACGGCATGTATCGCATCAACACCCGGCATCGCAATGGGGGTTGGTGGCAGGCCCTTGCGAATATAGGTATTGTAGGGTGTATCCGCACGCAGATCACGCAGCCGCAAGTTTCCATCAAACTTGTCACCCATGCCATAGATAACCGTAGGATCAGTCTGCAAGAGCATCCCCTTCTGCAATCGCCGTATGAACACACCTGCAATAATCGGACGTTCTTCTGCAGCCCCGGTTTCTTTCTCGACGATGGAAGCAAGTATCAATGCTTCCTCCGGTGTCTCGAAAGGCAACCCCTGCTCCCGTTCTTCCCATGCGCTTTCCAGCTGACCACTCATCGCCTGCCAGGCGCGTGCAAGAAAATCGATATCAGTCGTACCGCGGGTATAATAATAGGTGTCCGGTAAAAAGCGTCCTTCTGGATGCTGTTCCGGATGCCCCAGCTTTTCCATGATCCCGGCATCGGTCTCATCAATCAGTGTGTGTGTGAGCACCGGGTCAGCATGGATATGCTGCAGCATCTCTCTGAAGGTGTACCCTTCAATCAACGTCAGCTCATATTGATTGACCTTGCCTTCAACCAGCTGCTCCAGCAATGTCCGTGGCGTCACACCCTGCTGCAGAATGTACTCACCTGCCTGCAGTCGTCTTGCTGCCCCTGTCTCCCTGCCCAGCAGAATGAGAAACCGGGGATACTCAATAATATTTCGTGAATACAGCTCGTAGGCCAGCTGGCTTAACGAGGTACCGGCCGGCAATGTATACAACATTTCCTGCGCTGGAAGATCAAGCGCTGTATCCTGAAATTGCTGGTACCGGCCCAGGATGATGCCCGCTGCAAGCAGTACCAACAACACCAGCAGAATAAACACCCGCAGCAGGCGGGCACCGGTCTTCCTGTTGTTCGCTTGCTCAGTACTTGTCGTCATGTCTCACTATATCTGCCAGTTATTACCGGTATCCGGACAGGAATCCAGCAAGGCCTGTAATTGTACAGTCACTGCTCCTTTTCCATAGTCACTGGCATCAACTGCAACAACAGGCCAGATACCAATCAGGCTGTTACAGATAAATACTTCGTCTGCTTCCTGTAAATGCTTCATTTTAACAGGACAGATCTGTACATCGATCGGCAACCGGTCAGCCAGTTCCAGTACCCGTGTGCGCATAATACCGGCAACACCGCACCGGAGCAGGTCAGGCGTCAACAGCGTTTCATCCCTGACCAGAAAGATGTTACTCATGGTGCCTTCGATCAGATAACCCGCTGAATCCAGCAGCAGGCCTTCCATGATGTCCGCATCCTCCCACTCCTGTCGTGCCAGCACCTGTTCAAGCCGATTAAGATGCTTGATACCCGCGAGCGCCGGATGATGTCCCAGGCGGGCATTGCACACACGTACGGCCACACCGCGTTCTGCACAGGCGGGTGGATATGCAGGCCAGTCATGCAACTGGACGATGCGCGTTGGTGAAGGCTTATCCGGTATCCGATAGCCACGGCCACCACTGCCCCGGGTAACGATTACCTTGAGAACCGACTTTGCGGAATCTCCGGCAAGTGATTGACACTCATGCGCCAGTGCAGCGCCATCGACAGCCTCAATACCGAGGCGATCGCAGCCTGCTTGCAGGCGACTCAGGTGCCGTGGCCAGTGACGCATCGACCCATCAATAACGGCAATAGTCTCGAAGAGACCATCACCATACAGCAGGCCGCGATCTGTAGACGCAACACAATCCGTCATCTTGCCATTGATCAGCGTCTTGATCACGCGTCATCCAGCCCCACAGCCCGTAACAGCCCACGCGCCTTGGCGCGTGTCTCGCCCAGTTCGGCGAATGCATCCGAGTCAGCCACAATACCGGCGCCGGCACGTAGCTGCAGGTGTTCACCGTTACTGACCATGCTGCGTATCAGGATATTCAGGTCCATGCTGCCATCCCGGTTGATATAACCCATGGAGCCGGTGTATGCACCTCGCGCCTGTTGCTCGAGCTCCGCAATAATTTCCATGCACCGTACCTTGGGACACCCGGTAATGGTACCGCCCGGGAATACCGCGCGTATCACGTCACCGGGTGAAATATTTTCACACAATCGTCCACGAACATTGGACACTATATGATGCACATGGGCATAGGACTCGAGCACCATCAGTTCATTCACCTCAATCGTGCCAGGCACACAGAGCCGGCCCAGATCATTACGCTCAAGATCGATCAGCATGATATGTTCTGCCCGCTCCTTTGGATGGGCCAGTAATTCCTGCGAATACGCCACATCTGCCTGCATCGAACTGCTGCGTGGACGAGTGCCTGCAATAGGACGTGTCTCAACAAACCCGGCATGGACAGCCACCAGTCGCTCCGGGGAAGAACTGATAATCGCTGCATTCGACCAGCTTGCCAGCCCGCTGAACGGAGAGGGATTGTGCACGCCCAACCGGTCAAAAAGCGTTTCGGCAGTCACTGAATCCTGCAAGTGAATATCCCATTGTCTGGACAGATTGACCTGAAATACGTCACCTTCCCGAATATATTCATGTATACGTGCAACGGCGTCGAGATACTGTTGTGGTTCCGCTTCCCTGACACTGGACACTTTTGGCTCAATGTCCGTGCTGTTGCCGGCGGGTGTCAGGGCATCTATGTCTATCGCAATGGCGGCGACGGTTTCATCCTGTCCGGCCTCGCCAATGATACGGGACACTCCTGTTTCATGGTCAACGATTACAGCTGTCTTAAAACGCGTTGCGATCGCAGTTGGCAACAGCTTGTCTGCCAACGGCAGCCGCAAACAGGTTTCGATCTGCGCAGCCAGTTCATAACCGAGATATACAAACCAGCCACCGGCAAAGGGCGCCCTCCTCTTTTCAGAAACTGCCGTCCGGTGTTTTTCCCACCAGTTGTCAAATGTTGCAAGGAAATCATTCTCCGACGGACTCACCGTATCGGGCACTGTCAGGTTACCACTTGATTCCAGCACCAGACTGGCACCGGGAAAGGCAAACAGGATGTCATAACGGCCCTGTGCCGTGCTTTTCAGGAGGTGTGGATAGCGAGCAGAGTTCTTCCGGTGCAGGTCAACCGGATTAAAGGTTTTATCGACAGCCTGGACGATCGTGGCCATATCAATTCGCAGGCAAGCCCGCTCCTACCGTCATAGCCTCAATTTAGCGAGACAGTTAGCTCAGCCGACTAAAAATCAGTGTCCCGTTGGTGCCGCCGAATCCGAATGAATTGGACATCGCTGTTGCGATTTCCATTTCCCGGGCAGTGTGCGGCACAAAATCCAGGTCACATTGCGGATCCGGATTCTCGAGGTTGATGGTGGGTGGCGCAATCTGGTCACGGATGGCCATCAGGGTAAACACTGCTTCAACGCCTCCAGCTGCACCGAGTAAATGCCCCGTCATGGATTTTGTCGAACTGACTGCAACCTTGTCCGCCAGCTCTCCAAACGAGCGCTTGATGGCCAGCGTTTCAGCAACATCCCCGGCCGGTGTTGAAGTCCCGTGCGCATTGATATAACTGACATCGCTGTGGTTCATACCAGCGTCTGCCAGTGCGGCATCCATACACTGGGCAGGCCCCTCACCGCCCACTGAAGGCTGGGTCATGTGAAAGGCATCACCACTCATGCCAAAGCCTGCCAACTCGGCATAGATGTCTGCCCCACGTGCTCGGGCCTGTTCATACTCCTCTAGCACGAGGACTCCAGCACCATCACTGAGCACAAAGCCGTCGCGATCCTGGTCCCAGGGACGACTGGCGGTAGCGGGATCATCATTACGTGTCGACAATGCACGTACCGCTGCAAATCCGCCGATGCCAGTAGGACAGGTTGTCATCTCTGCACCGCCGGCAATCATAATATCCGCATCACCATAGGCAATGGTGCGTGCCGCAACGCCAATGTTGTGTGTTGACGTGGTACAGGCCGTAACAATCGCGAAATTAGGACCTTTCAGACCATACATAATAGACAGGTTGCCGGAGATCATATTGATGATATTACCGGGTACAAAGAACGGGGAAATTTTGCGCGGACCACCATCAAGGTACGCCTGGTAGGCAGTCTCGATGCCTTGCAAACCACCAATCCCCGAGCCAACCGCAACGCCGGCACGACTTGCATTTGCAGCTGTTATTTCGATGCCCGAGTCTTCAATCGCCTGGCATGCTGCCGCAATACCGTAGTGAATAAATGCCCCCATACGACGCGCATCCTTGTTCGGTATATATTGGGAAACATCAAAATCCCTGACTTCACCCCCGAAGCGTACCGGGAAGTCAGCAACATCAAAGTTGGTGATGGGACCAATACCGCTATTGCCTGCAAGGATGTTTCCCCAGGCATCTTTAACATTGTTGCCAACAGGGGAAACAATACCAAGTCCGGTTACAACAACACGTCTACTGGACAACGCTCAACTCCTACAAACAACCTGCCAGGTTTTCTGTACGAACAAGATAAAAGGCCGCACCCGTCAGTCGATCGGGGGCGGCCGGAATAACAGAGGAAAAGACTAGTCCTTGTTGGCGTTTACGTAATCAATGGCCTGCTGGACAGTCGTAATCTTTTCAGCTTCTTCATCAGGAATTTCGCATTCGAATTCCTCTTCCAGTGCCATCACCAGCTCGACAGTATCCAGAGAATCAGCGCCAAGATCATCAACGAAAGATGAGCTACTACTCACTTCGTCTTCCTTAACCCCCAGTTGCTCAATAACAATCTTCTTGACGCGTTCATCAATGTTGCTCATTTCGGGTTTTTCCTCTCAGTATTTAATTTAGGCAGCCGAGGCTGCGCGAGTATTGTAGTGAAAGCGACAGACAAGATACAAGTAACATCCGGCAGCCCGCGTCCAGCTAAAAACAGCCTGCCTGTGAGGCATGTCTTTAATTGTATTTATTGTATATTTAACAGCCTGTTATATAGTTATCATGAGACGACAGATTAATATCCGCTTTCGACCGAATGGAGCATGCAACTAACTCATATACATCCCACCGTTCACATGCAGGGTTTCACCGGTTATGTAGGCCGCGTCATCAGAACTCAGAAATGCAACTGCATTGGCGATATCCTCGACAGCGCCGAGCCGCCCCAATGGAATCTGCGCCAGCAGTGCCTGTTGCTGCGCTTCCGGCAACTCCCTTGTCATATCGGTATCAATAAAGCCTGGTGCAACGGCATTGACGGTGATGCCCCGTGATCCGATTTCTCTTGCCAGTGATTTTGTAAAACCAATCACACCGGCCTTGGTCGCCGCATAGTTCGCTTGCCCCGGATTTCCTGTTGCACCTATTACGGAAGTAATTGTCACGATTCGGCCGTGTCTGGCTTTCATCATTCCGCGCAGGCAGGCCTTGCTCATACGAAATGCCGACGTCAGGTTTGTCTCTATAACATCGTTCCATTCATCATCTTTCATTCGCATTAATAAATTATCACGCGTGATACCGGCATTGTTTACCAGGATTGTCGGCGCTCCGCATTCTTCCTGGATATTCTTCATCAAGGCTGCGATTGAATCATGGTCGGTAACATTCAACACCTTGCCGGCCCCCTTGATGCCGCTCGCCGAAAAGGTATCCGCTATCCCCTGCGCACCACTTGCGGATGTTGCAGTACCGATAACGGTAGCCCCCTTGTTGCCAAGCACCGCCGCTATTGCCTTGCCAATACCGCGGCTTGCACCGGTGATCAGTGCTATTTCATTACTAAATGACATAAGCAGACCTCAAGTGAATAATTCCTGTTGCCTTCGCAAGACTAACCATCAAGTGCCGCAGACAGCGAATCCGGATTAAAAACAGTCGTGCTGGCAATTGACTTGTCTATTCGTTTGCACAGACCCGCAAGGACCTTCCCGGGACCGGCTTCAATGATCCGGGTGACCCCCTGCCCCCCCATTTTTTGCACGGACAACACCCACTGCACAGGACTATAAAGTTGCTTTTTCAGGTTTTCGCGTATTGCATCCGGCTGAGCATGGCAGGCGGCATCGACATTCTGTATAACCGGTATTGATGGTGCACTGATGTCTGTCTGTACCAGCCTGTCTGCAAGTTGTTCTGCCGCCGACTGCATGAGAGAACAGTGCGAAGGCACACTGACAGCCAGCGGCAAGGCACGTTTTGCCCCGGCTTCCCTGGCCAG
>JASJGW010000251.1:0-4631 GCA_033791305.1 Gammaproteobacteria bacterium
ATACTCGGTATCAACCAACTGGTATTCTAAACGGGCAGGAAAACAACAATGGAGCAGAGACAATTGAAGCTCACAAATAAACAATACGGTTTCACCCTGATCGAGTTGCTGGTGGTACTGGTCATATTGGGATTACTGGCCGGCCTGGTCGGTCCACAGGTATTACGCTACGCCGGCAGCGCAAAAAGTGACACTGCCAGGTTACAGATCGAAGAGCTGGGTGCAGCACTGGATCTGTACCATCTCGAGGTCGGCCGCTACCCAGCATCGAAGGAAGGACTCAAGGCACTGGTCGAAAAACCCGCAGGAGTCAGTGTCTGGAACGGACCCTATCTGAAGAAAAAAAGAATTCCCAGTGACCCCTGGAACAACGAATACCATTACATCTCGCCCGGTGAACAGGGCCCGTACGACCTGTATTCACTGGGCCGCGATAACATGGAAGGTGGCGAGGACAACGATGCGGACATCGTCAGCTGGTGAACGTAGAGCGCCAGGATGACAAATTCTCCAGGGGTTTTACGCTACTCGAGATCCTGGTGGTGCTGGTCATCGCCAGTTTAATGATCTCGCTGGTGCCACCCCTGTTCTCCGGGGCTGTCTCCAGCACCCAGCTCAAAGGTTCGGCACGCGACCTCGCCATCGCACTGCGCGAGACCCGTAGCAAGGCTATCATCCACAACACCGAACAGCTTGTATACCTGGACCTGGAAACACCGCGCTATCGTATAGGTAACGCTAAACCCCTGACCTTGCCCGAAGATGTAACGATGGCGGTGGAAGTAGTGACCGGGGCAAGCCTTACAGAGAAGGCACAGCACGTGGTGCGCTTCTTCCCGGACGGCAGTTCCAGCGGGGAACTAATCACCCTCAGCGGTGGCAACCGTGCCTACCATCTGCAACTTAACTGGCTGACCGGCAGCATCACTATAACCGAGGGCCTACATGATGCTGGCTAGCCGTAACCAGCGAGGTTTTAGCCTGATCGAAATCCTGGTTGCGTTCATGATTCTGGCAATGTCGTTGACCGTCATTTTCAGGATCTTCTCCGGCGGACTGCGCAATGTTGCTTTGTCCGAAGACTATGCCCGCGCCGTACTGTTAGCGGAATCACAACTGTCAGCAATCGGTGTCAGCGAACCCCTGCAACGTGGCGTGATTTCCGGTGAATGGGGTGAACGCTTCAACTGGGAACGCGTGGTCGAAGACTACCAGCCATGGCAGCAGGACAGGGAACTTGACGCCCCCCTGCTAGGCTACCGGGTCACCGTCAGGGTTGACTGGAAGCATGCAGGGCACAGCCGCCAGATCACGCTGAACAGTATGCGTCTGAAGCAGGCGAAGCGAAAGGCAGGATCCGGCTGATGAAACCTCGCTGTGCAACCCCGGGCCGAGACGCCCCGCCGCATACCAGCAGACACTGCGCAGAAGGCTTTACTCTGCTGGAGATCATGGTAGCGATGGTGGTGCTGAGCCTGATCATGACCACGGCTTTCGGTGCCCTGCGCATGGGCGAACGCAGCTGGGAAGCCGGGCTTGCACGTTCCACTGAAACCGAGACGCTACGCACGGTTGCGGGAGTGCTGCAACGCCAGTTCAACCAGATACTGCCCCTGACCTGGATCGAGAACACGCAAACGTTTATTGCCTTCAGTGGTGGTCGTCAGCAGGTGCGTTTCATTGCACCGGCACCGCAACACCATGGTGCTACGGGCCTGTTCGAATACACACTGGTCGTGGAAAAAGATACCAGCAACGCCCAACTTGTTCTGTATTACCGGCTGTATGATCCCGGCAACGAGGGCTTTGCGCCAGATCACAGTGACCGGCAGCGGATGTTGCTGGTGGATGATTTGAACACGGCCGCCTTCGCCTATTATGGCTCCCCGGTAGCAGGGGACCCGCCGCGCTGGCACTCACAGTGGAACACCGAGGCCGAGGCATTTCCGAAGCTGGTACGCGCCCGCCTGAGCACGGGCGCAGGGCAACGGCCGTGGCCGGAACTGATGCTGGCACTGCAGACAGGACTGGCGCAATGAATACAATGAACACATCTAAACGCGCCCTCCGGACACAGGCGGAATCGGGCTGGCAAGGAAACATATCGGCATCCAGCGGCATCATTCCGGCGGTAGGTACAGCGAAGCGGCAGCGTGGCATCGCGCTGGTGGTGGTATTATGGCTGCTGGTATTACTGACCGTGATCGCGGCCAGCCATGCACGTGTGATCCGCACCGAGACCCGACTCGCATCCAATCATGTCGAGGCCGGCAAGGCTCGCAGCCTGGCCGAGTCCGGCGCCTATCATGCCATCATGGAGCTGTTGGTACGTGATAAGTCGCTACGCTGGGCGGTTGATGGCAGCGCTAATAGCATCCGCTACGAGGACGGTAGTGTCGCTATCTCGGTTCGCGATGCGCGTGGCCTGGTTAACATCAACATGGCGCAGGCAATGCTGCTGGACAAGGTACTGGCAGGCGCAGGTATGGAAGAAGAGAGCCAGCGTCAGGCGCTGGTTGATGCCACCCTCGACTGGCGAGACAAGGACAAACTGAAGCACCTCAATGGCGCGGAAGATGACGACTACCGGCACAGCGGGTTACAATGGACAGCACGGGACGGTGCCTTCAGCAGCATAGAGGAATTCCGTTACGTACTTGGTATGACCAATCCTCTGTTCGAAAGGCTGGCGCCCTACCTGACCGTGCATTCGGGCTCGGCAGGTATCAAGCTGGATTTTGCACCAGCATGGCTGGTCAATGTACTGGCCGGTACAGAGGCTGCTTTGGGTCCTGCCATTAGCACAGCGCAAGGCGGCTCGACATTCCACATCACCGTGTGGGCGACCAGCAATGGCAATTCGAACGCGTCGCTCGACCTGGTTGTGCGTATCACACCCAGGGGCGATCATGCTTACACGATTCTGTCCTGGCGTGCGCCGGCGAGATCGATAACCCGTAGTTCCGGGTGAACTGCACAGTATGTAACTACACTATGAACATGATCCATCTGATACCCCGCTTCACGCTCACTGCACCGCTGTTACGTGCGCTGACGGGCTTCTGGTCCTGGTGGATAACAGAGTTGAGTGGCATTCTCCCTGGCAGTGTACGCGCAGCCATCCTTCCGGCTGTGGAGCGCCTGTACCTGGAGCTAAACGGCGAGGAAGTGATTACCAGCCGGGGTACGAATGAGTCAAGCCATGAGATAGGCCGCTATTCGCTAACGGCAGGGGCATTGCAGCCCGGGCAGAAGCTGGCGTTAGCAGAGCTGGCCGGCCGCAGCCGTGAAGTGGTGCTGTGCCTGCCGGCGAACAAGGTGCTGGTCAAGACACTCACCCTGCCACTGGTCACTGAAGTAAACCTGCGCGAGGTACTGGGATTTGAGATGGACCGGCAAACGCCCTTTAGACTTGAGCAGGTTTACTATGACCACATGCTTTCTACACGTAACTCGAAAACAAACACCCTCACCCTTGAGCTGGTAGTAACACCGCGGCTGTTTCTCGATGAGCTGCTTATCAAGCTCGAGAATATCGGCTTTCGACCCCATCAGGCAACCATTTGCCAGAAAAAGACCGGGCAGCTACAAGCTGTCAACCTGCTTCCGGAGGAAGTTCGTCAGCACAGGCCGGATACAACCCGCTATCTCAATCTCACACTGGGGGTACTGGCGCTGCTGTTGCTGCTGGCAACAATCGCGTTGCCCCTGGTGAACAAGATCCAGGTGATCCATGCGCTAGAAGCCAGGGTCGAACTGGCGACCAGCAAAGCCGAGGTAAGCCGGCGGCTGCGTGAGGAGATCGAGCAACTGGGCAAGGAGTCCAGGTTTCTGGTGAAAAAGAAGCAGGTCACGCCGCTGGCGCTTGATGTCATCAATGAACTCACACACATCCTGCCTGACGATACCTGGATCAACCGACTGGTTATCAAGGGACAGGAGATCCAGATACATGGCCAGTCAGCAACGGCAGCGGCACTTATCCCGCTGATCGAATCGTCCAGCACTCTGCTAAACCCGCGCTTCAGCTCACCGGTGACGAGTATAAAGAACTCGGATAACGAACGCTTTCACCTGTCCGCGAAGTGGCAAAGGAAGCCAACGCATGATTGACTCTTTAACGAAAAAACAACGTCAATTAATGGCCCTGGCAATCCTGGCACTGGTCGTGGTAACTATTTTTACACTCACAATCGTACCGTTATGGGCGCTAAACAAGCATTACCTGGATACTATCGACGGCCTCGGCAGCCGTCTGCAAATACTCCAGCGCACGGCATCCGCGGGAAGTGAACTGCGTACACAACACGAACAGTTGAAACGATCACTGGCCAGTAACCGTCATTACCTGAAAAGCACCAGCGAAGCATCGGCCGCAGCCAACCTGCAGAGTGTCATCAAGCGCATCGCAGGAGCGAATGACATGGAGGTGCTCAGTACCCAGATCCTGCCGACAAATAAGAAGTCTGATTTCACCCGGGTTGCGCTGAAGGTACGTACGCGCAGCAAGCTAAATAATACAGTCAGGGTATTTCATGCGCTGGAGACTGGCCAGCCCTACCTGTTTATCGAAAATATTTCAGTCAGCGGCTCTAGCCGACCCAGGCTGGGAAAAACCACCGGTCAGGTGC
>JASJGW010000252.1:0-10950 GCA_033791305.1 Gammaproteobacteria bacterium
ATACCTTGCAATATTTCCTTGATGATGCCGATTATGCTGATGAGGCAGAGCGTCTTGCTATTCCCGGTCGACTTGAAATGGCGCTGCAGAAACTGGAGACGGCCAAACACCCGGATTATCTGAAAGGTCTGGTCGGAACCCTGGGTGCAGATCCGCTTAAACCGGTACGCGCCGTGGTCGAGCAAAATGTCATTGCCTGGAACAAGGCGAAACTTGCCCGGGGCGATGAAGAAGGGATGGCGGAAGCCGTCGGCTCATTACACTCATACAAGGCCCAGACGTTTATTCAACGAGTCAAGTCCAGATTCAAAAGGGTGCGTCTGAACTAGCTGTTTGATGGAGACTCCACACGTTGCCCGCCGCCGGTTTTACCATGGCTGACATCATCCAGTTCAGGAAGCCGAAGGCTGCAGAAAAAGCGCAAGGCAAGACCCTGTGTAAAAGGGGGTTTCACAAGTGGATTGTTTCAAAGGACAAACGTTTTGATACACAGCAGGGAATGTTGGTGACGAACTATCGCTGCGAACGGTGTGGCATTGTGAAAACCACTGCGCATTAAACCAGAGTAATGATTACCCTGTTACACACAGAGCAAATGGCCGGGTGTTTGACCGAGATCAAGTCTATTCAACCCGGATTGCTTCAATCTGTATAACCGTGTCTGCATGACCCCTTTTCCGTAAATCGAGGTTCTAATATGAAGCAGTTGATGATATTTTTCGCCTTCGGCATGGCAGCAATTTTCACTGTCCACGCTGGTGATTACACCACGGAAATCGATGCCAGTCGGGCAACGGCCAAGGAATTCATGCAGACGCTCAAGCAGGAATTACAGGCAGGCATGCAGGAGGGTGGTCCGGTCAATGCCATCAGTGTGTGTAACCTGTCTGCACCGGGGATCGCGAATACCTACAGTGTTCGCCGTGGCTGGGATGTGGGACGCACCAGCCTCAAGGTCAGAAATCCGGCCAATGCGCCGGATGCATGGGAACGCTCTGTGCTCGAGTCCTTCGAGGCACGCAAGGGTGCAGGCGAAGACCCTGCGAAGCTGGAGTTCTACGAGGTCGTTCGCCAGCATGGTGTCAAAGAGTTGCGTTATATGAAAGCGATTCCGACCGCCCAACTGTGTCTGGCCTGTCACGGCGAAAACATTGATTCAATCACCGGGACGCGCCTCAATAAGTTGTACCCTGACGACCAGGCGCGCGGCTACAAGGCCGGCGACATCCGGGGTGCATTCAGCATCAGCCAGTCGCTGGATACCGCGAGTAAATGATCCTGACTGGGTTTGCCGTCGGATATATCCAGGCAGCCAATTACAGGCTGTAATTTACCTCAGGCCATCAGATCCAGGAATAGCTGGATACCCGCAAACAAGGTCGATGCGAAAAATCCGGTTACCGGCACCCAGCGCGGCACACATATCACGCCGGCAGGGTGTGGTCCGTGCCTTTTC
The DNA here is from genome assembly GCA_033791305.1 of Gammaproteobacteria bacterium. Lineage (GTDB taxonomy): Bacteria > Pseudomonadota > Gammaproteobacteria > UBA9214 > UBA9214 > UBA9214. Next base: position 1,457 of record JASJGW010000252.1, read on the forward strand.
AAGCGCCAGAGTGACAGATTTATCAGTGAAAATACCAACAGCAGGAAATAGCTGGTGGCCTTGGCCAGGGTCTCAAGTGGCAGCCAAAGTGCCATGATAAATACCAGCAGTGCCACCGACAGGGTAGCGATGACCGGGGTTCGCGTTACGGTGTGCACCTTCGCAAATACGGCAGGCAACCAGCGTTTCTTGCCCATGCCGTAACAAACGCGCGATGCCATAATGATCTGGATCAGCGCGCCGTTGATGACAGCAAACATGCTGATTATCGTTATCAATACCGGTTCACGCCCGGTCACGTATGCATACAGGAATGCAAGTGGTGCATCCGAGGCGGCCAATTGTTCATGCGGCACGCTGGTGACCGCTGCCAGCGCCACCAGGAAATACAGCAGGGATGAAACCGCCAGTGCTATCAGGATGGCCCGTGGCAGATTCCGCCGGGGGTGCTGCACTTCCTCTGCCACGTTCACCATATCCTCAAAACCGATGAAGGCGTAAAAGGCAAGAAATCCGCCAACAAAGATCCCTTGCCATGTTGCGATTTCGAGTAGTGATGAAAAGTCAGTGGCAACCGGCTGCAACGATGCCAGCCCGGGAGCCGCAACCCCTATGATTAGCAGCAAGCCCATGATTTCTATAATGGTAATTAATGCGGCAACAAGAACTGACTCACTAATACCCCATGCGGCAAGTCCGCCCAGTAGTATGATCAGTACCAGCAGGGCCGCAACATCATGAACAGGTAGAAAAACCTGCAAATAACCCGTGAACCCCCTGAGGATGGTTGCTGCGGACACAATGCCGGCGAGGATAATCAGCACCCCGACCAGTGCCGACACAAACTGGATACCAATGCCTTCCTGCACATAAACCGCTTCACCTGCGCTGAGCGGAAATCGTGCCGCGAGCTCGGCATAGGCGAAGGCCGATAAACAGGCCAGCAAAGCAGCGACAAGAAATGACACAGGTGCAAAAATACCGGCATACGCCACCACCTTGCCAACCAACACGTATATCCCTGCACCGAGGATATTTCCCAGCCCGTATAAGGTTACCAGCGGCAATGAGAGTGCGCGCTTCAGGGAGGTTTGTTGTTTCTCTGCACTATTGGCCATGCATGACATGGCGGACATTATTACATGTAAGGCATGGTTATTTAATGTTGATAAATCAGGCTAATAGTGCTTATTTGAAGCCCAACAGATCGGCAACCCTTTCCTGCTGCGGAATAAAAAAAACCCCGCTCCCAAGGGGCGAGGTTACGAGGAAGCTGCATGCAAGTGCAGCTAGGGGGTCGATGTTCCTCTTGCTTGTCGCGGGTCATGGTCCGGATGCTTGCCAGCGAGATGGCCTGAGGAGGGTTCAATGTGTGTATTATATGGGATATAAGTCCCAAAAGCAAGAGTGGTTGGCGAATTTTATATCGCAGTCACGGATTGACGGCCTTCACCCAGTGGCTTGAACATGACGAGCAGCAGCGGCAGCAGGGTCAGGTCGGCAAGCAGGGCAACCACCATGGAGAACCCGGTTAATAGTCCAAAGTAGATGGTGGGTACGAAACTGGAGAGCGCCAGGATGGTGAAGCCCAGCATGATAGTGACGGTGGTGTAGTACATGGCACGGCCGATGCTGTCATGGCAGCGTTCCACAGTGGCCCAGTAGTCGGCATCTTTCCTGAACTCACTGGTGAATCTGTGCACGTAGTGAATGGTGTTGTCCACGGCGATGCCGATAACGATCGCAGCAATGGTGATGGTCATGATGTCCAGGGAGATACCCAGCCAGCCCATCAGTCCCAGTACCTGCACGGCCGCAACTATATTGGGGATGATTGCAATGGCCGCCATTTTCAGGCTGTGGAACGAAACGATGAACATCAGCATGATGGCCAGAAATACGGCCCCGAGGGTAAGTATCTGGGAACGAAACAGGCTCTGTAGCATGTTGTTGTAGAGTACCAGCATGCCGGAGACATGCACCTGTGTATCCTCAAGCCCCAGTTCGTCTGTCAGGTGGTGGCGGATTTTCCGGATCAGTTCCTCGCGTTGCAGGGACGGGTCGGACTCAAATACCCGAATGCCGAAGCGCAACTGGTTGCCATTTTCAGACATGTAGGGTGTAAACAGTGTTTCCTTGATGTCTTCCGGGAGCTTCTTGTAGAGAATGGCAAGGAAGAAATTATCGATTGGTTTGCCCTTGTTCAGACTCTCGAGTATCCGGATGCTCGTGATGATGGACAGGACCTTGCCGGTTTCCGGCAGGCCATCGAGGTAGTCATGAATGGCAGCCACCTCGCCCAGACGGTATGAATTGAACCAGTAACTGGTGCCCGTGATACCGGCGTCATCCTCTTCAGCTGAGAAAATGTCATCCATGAAAGGTTCATCCATGAATGGATCATCTATGGATTCTTCCTCATCGGGATCAGGTTCCGCCTCTGCTTCCGCCGGGGCATCAATGATGACGTCCAGCGGTGTTGTGCCGCCAAGTGTGCGGTCGATCAGTTCCATGCCCCGGTAGATTTCGGTCGACTCCTTGAAGTAATCGATGAAGCGGTTCTCGACACTGAGCATGTTGATACCCATGATACCCAGTATCACGACAATGGCAAACGCAACGGGGATGGAGTTGCGATAACGTTTAATCAGGCGTGTAATGAAATGCGTAATGGCGGCCGTTATGTTGCGTCTTGCAGCAGGTACCCCGGGCTGCAGAAACATCAGGGTGGCCGGGAACAGGGTAAACGCGAGCATGAATGCCAGGGCAATACCGATGGCCATCATCCAGCCGAAATCGATAACAGGACGGATGCCACTGAACAGCAGGGAACCAAAGGCTACCATGGTAGTAATGGTCGTGTAGAAGCAGGTCCGTGCCTTGGTCCTGACCGTTTCACGAACGAGGTCATACTGGCTGGCGCCGGGGTTGTCGGCGTGCAGTTCCTGATAGCGAACAATCAGGTGGATGGTGAGAGACAAGGTGATGATCAGCAGCAGTGAAATGAAGTTGGAGGAGACGACGGTAACCGGCCAGTCAACCAGTCCGAGCCAACCGATCATGACCACGCCCGTGACCAGGCAGGTCAGCATGGGCAGGAAGACCCAGCGTGGTTTGTAAAATGCCACTGCCAGGATGACAACGAGGAAGCACAAGACCCCGGCGCCAAACGTGTTCAGGTCATGGTGGATGAACGCGATGGAATCAGCCACGATCATGGGGACTCCACCCAGGTACAGAGTCGCATGTTCCCGGTGCCTGTCCAGGATGCCCCGGATCGTTGCGATATCCTCAGTCTGCTGGTCAAGCAGTCCGGCACTGTAAGCATTGAACTGCCGTGATACGGTTGCCAGTTCAGCGGTTTCCCGTGAGGTGAGCGTGTTGTTCAGGCGTTGCTCGCGCAGCTGGTCGCGTCTTTCCAGGAGACTGTGGTAGGTTTCATCACGCCTGAAATTGACCTGCAGGGCCGTGGTGGTGCCGTCCTGACTGATCAGGTGATTGCGGTAAAGTGGGCTACTAACAAGTTCCTGTCGGGCGAGCGTCCGGTCCGTTTCCGGGTTGTTCAGGGTGCGAACCTGCCTGCTTATTTCGGTGAAGGTGACGGGCGGACTCCTGATCAGCGGCACATCCAGCAGGCTGACCACCGACTCGACCCGGTCCAGCGCGGACAGCCTGTTTCTCAGGTCCCGTAAATCAGCCAGTACCGCCGTGCTGAACAGGTCTCTGTCCGGTGTATAGGTAACGATCAGGTTGTCATCCGAACCATAGCGGGCACGGACAGAGCGGTAATAGCGCAGCGCCTGGTCGTTTTCCAGGACCAGCGAGTCTGCGGAGGCATCGAGTTTGAACTCAGGGACATGAACAGCAAAGAACGTGGTCACCAGGGCAGCAAGCAGCAGGGTTATGCCCGGTCTTTTCAGGACCAGCGCGTCATAATAGATTGAAGGCTGGAGGGGCACGTTACGACGCAATTAGTCGGTACTCAGTGGGGCCCAGGGTACCAATTCAGTATCCAGGCACAGGCGCACGGTCTCGCTGATGGTAAATCGGTGGTGGTGCATGTCGAACTGGTAGCGGCTTACCTGTCCGGTACCCTTCAGGGAGATACGGTCCGGCATGTTGCCCAGCCCCTCTTCGAGGATATCGATGCCGACATTGAAAACGACCGGCTGCGTGATACCGCGCAGTGTAAGGTCGCCATAGATATAGCCCTGTAGTGGACCCAGCCATTCAAATGCCCGGCCCACGAACAGGATTTCCGGATAGCGGTCGGTATCCATGAATTCGTGGCCCCGCACCAGCGGCGCCAGCCCCCCATCGCTGGCCTCCAGGGTGGAAGTATGGATCAGCAACAGTGCCTGTCCATACTGGTGCTCCATCGATGGCAAGACCAGGCCGCCGACGATATTGGTAAAATCACCCCGGAATTCCTGCATTGGGAAATACCGGACACAGAACCCTACCCTGGAGTATCCGGGCACGACACGGTACAGGCTGCCTTCACGGGCCGCGCTACGCATAACCTCAAGTATCTGCGGGTCGACGCGGCCGTCTTCAAAGGGCTTGCACGGCTGACCGGCAACGGCAGTCGCCATAGCCAGCATCAGTAGCGCGGACAGGCATGCCTGCAGATACCTTGACGGTTGTACGCGTGGTAATGGCCGGAGATCAACAGAACCAGTGTTCATATAATAAGCATAGGACCTTAACGGCCCCCGGATTTTGATCCCGGTCAATAACATGCCTTTCCCTGTTTTACAGCTAAACGGCCAGCGAATGACCGTCATCTCCCGGAATCGCGGCCAGTGTTCAGACACCGCTGGACCCGTCCGTGGCTTTCATCCAGTCCTGAAACGTGGACCAAATATTCTCACTGCTCATGTGTTGGGTATCCACGCGCAGTGTATATTGCAGTTCCTCCCTGGCAAGGGGTTCGTCACAGGCCTGCTGTGTGTGCAACACCTCGAGTGTGGCTTCCGAAGCGTCACTCCGGTTTGCAGTGCGCGACAGGATTCTACGTTCCAGCTCGTTGTTTTTCGCGATGCACTCGAGCACCAGAAAGGGCGTACCGGTTGTTGCTGCCAGTGCCCTGAAGTAATCACGGTGCTCACGTTTCAAGAAGGTGGCATCGACAATAACACTATAACCTGCGGCCAGCACAGTCTTCGCAAGTGCGCCCAGGTGTTGATAGGTATCCGTGGTCCTGTCTGCAGTATATAAGCCGGTGCCGGTATCTGACCGGCTGGACTCCGTGGCTGACAGACCGGCCAAACGCTTGCGCTCGACATCGGAACGCAACTGTATCATCCCCGTCCGTTCGCAAAGCTCACGGGCAACTGTAGACTTGCCGGAACCGGACAAACCGCGCGTAATGACCATGACTGTCCGGCCCTGCGTGGTATAACCCAGCGCCAGATTTACGTATTGCCGGTATTCTCCAGTTGCCCGGTCATGGTCCCCGGAACCTGTTTCGGTTTGCTGTCGGGTCAACACGGCCACCTTGGCGCGCACCATGGCGCGGTACACCCGGTAATAGCGCAACACACCGAGGCCGGCATAATCACCGCTATCCTGCAGATAACCATTAAGTAAACGCCTGGCGAACAGTGCCTGCCCATGATCGTCAAGATCCATCAGTAAAAAGGCGACCTCACTGAAAACATCGATCCAGCGCAACTCCGGGTTGAACTCTATGCAGTCAAAGAGGGTGACGCGGCCATCAATCAGGGTGATGTTTCCGAGGTGCAGGTCACCGTGGCACTCACGGATTGCTCCCGCATCCTTGCGCGCCTGCAGCAGGCCGATCAGTCGGGCATATTCGTCCTCAGACCACTGCCGCAGAGACTCTGCGGTGTCCGGTTTGTCCGCGGGTGTCAACCGGGGCTGTATGTGCTGGTAGTTTTCCCGTGTCCAGTGATGGGTGTGTGCGGGTTCTCCAAAACTGTCGGTGGCCGTTGCACGGGGTGCGTCCCGGTGAAAAGCGCTCAGCGTATGGACCAACTGGTCAATATGCGCGGTGTCCAGCGCATGGCGGGCAGCCAACTGGCTTAACAAACAATTGTCGGGGAACTGGCGCATCTGCACCGCATAGTCGAGAAGCGCCCCGTTGCCGTCCAGCTGCGGGTGCGCCGGTGTGCCGGTAATGGTGACAACACCCAGATAGATATCGGGGGCAAACCGGCGGTTGAGACGGACTTCCTCGTTGCAGTAAAAACGTCTTTTCTCCAGGGTGGAATAATCCAGGAAGCCGAAGTTCACCGGCTTTTTGACCTTGTAGACATATTGTCCGGTCAGCAGCACCCACGCACAGTGGGTCTCGACGAGGCGCATGGCATACGTCTCGTGACTGTAAGTATCAGGCTTTAACAGCCCCTGTATCATTGCTTCGTCTTGCATGGTGCAATACCTGGAATTTGCCGGCTCATACGTTGTGCCCGGATTCCCTGACCTGTCCATTATGGTGCCATCCGGCCAGTTGTAAAACTACCGTGCATTTGACCCAGCTCAATACCCGGTGCCGGCGGCTTAACGTAGGCTTAACACCGTCAGTTATCTTTAAGAGGGTATTATCGTGAGCGAACGGAATTTCAATATGCGCCTGAGAAGCACGTATGAGGGCGATACCAATACCATTACCAGCCTTGAAGTCGAGCACCGGGTCAAGGGCGAGTGGCAGCCACTGGATCTTGGTGTTGCCTCGCCGGGTTTTGATATATTTGTTTATGCCGTGTTCGCCTGCCAGCACCAGTTCTTCCGGGTCAACTGTGCGGAACGCAAACTGGCGCTGAACAGTGCTGAGGGCAACATCGTTATCGGCGCCGACAAGGACTGGAACATGGAAACCCTGCAGGTGCATTTTTCCGGTCAGCTTGGCAGCGGCCAGGCGAGCCCGGATGACATCGACGCTATCGTCTCGCGCATGAAGCAGTGCCCGGTGTCACGCAATATCCGGGAAGTCCCCGTTACTGAATCAACGGTCACCCTGAACTGACTGCTGCCAGGGCGTGGGGAACACCCACAGGGTCAGCGCATACAATGCCAGTGCCAGGGCGATGACGGTGGGAAAACCGAGGTGAATGGCCAGCAGGGTGGCCAGCACGGCACTGATCACGGATGCGCAGCCATTAATGGCCCATGCCCAGGGGATAAGACCGGGTGCATGATCTGCCAGCTGACCAAGCCCCAGCGGGAAGGGCATGCCCATGCAGAATGCCAGCGGCGCGATCAGCGCAACACTAATCAGGATGCGCAGGGTGTCGGGTAACATCGCCAGGTGGTTCAGCAGGGGATCCAGCAAGAGCAGGTAAGCCGTGCCGAGCCCCACGATAGCGATAACGGCCAGGCGCAGCAGCCTGCCACGGTCGCTTGCCGAGGTGCGTCCCAGCCAGGCACTGCCCAGCCCTGAAAACACCAGAAAACAGCTGAGTACCACCGCAATCGCGTACAGCGGGTGATGCAGAAACAGTAGCAGTTTCTGGATGAAGGCGATCTCGATAAACAGGAAGGCCAGTCCGAGGATGAAGAAATAGCCCATCACCATGGAACGGCGTACGCCTTGTTCCGCCGGGTTGGTGCGTCGCTGGAATACCCAGATTGGCAACAGAATCAGTAGCAGGCTGGCAAACATCGCCTGTACCAGCGTGGCCACCAGTATCAGGTAAGCGGCATCGGCAAGTGCTGCTCCCCCGCGTTCGCGTAGTTGCAATACCTCCGCCAGGGTCCGCCATTTAAAGAAGTGGAAGAAATACGGCTGGTCATCACTGGCCGGGTTGAGGTTGAACTTGTAGTTATCCAGGAAACGTTCAGGCGCATCGCCAAGCAGTGCCTCGGCGGCGTCATGAAACCAGGGACTCCGCAGACGGTTGTAGCGATTGCTCTCGTCACGTGAAATACCTGGATACCAGGCCACGTCAAAGGAGCGCGCGGTACAGAATTCGCGCACGCGGTCAATCTCCTGCGGGCTGATGGTACTGTTCTTGACCAGCAGGGTGCTGGTCTGCCAGCCGCGGATCAGGATGAGTTGCTGCCCCGGGTCAGTGACGCCGCTGGCACGCAAGGCAGCGATCGCGGTAACAAACAGCTTCAGGGTGTCACGGGGTGGCAGCTTTATCCAGCGCGTGATGGAGAGGAAACCGTCCGCTGCCAGTTGCTGCAGGAATCCAGCCAGCGCCTCGGTGGTGTACAGGGGGTTTTCGCTCAGTGCGTACTGCCCCGAGGCAGAGGCACTGAAGGAATCCAGTAACGAGACCTGGATGAGATCATAGTCACCCGGACTGCCGGCGGCAAAACTGCGTGCCTCGGCAATGTGCAGTGTGACTCCCGGTTGCTGGTAGAGATGACCGGCGAAGTCAGCATAGTCCGTGGTCACCAGGCGGGCGAACTGCGGATTCAGCTCAACTGCATCGATGTTTGCTGCCCGATGGTAATGGGCCTGTAATACATCGGTGCCGCCACCGGCACCGAGGACCAGTACCCGGTTCACCGGTTGCAGATGGAAGGGGAGTGCCGAGGTCAGCTGGTCGAGATGTGCCAGCGTCTGTGTGTCTCCATTATAGCGGGTGATGACGGACATCCCGTCACCGTCGGTGAACACGCCCAGTTGCGCCGGGGGTTCAGTGGTGGCATTCAGGCTCAGACCGGGGGCATGCCGTAGCGGGATTGTCGGGCTTGCCACCACACTGAGCTGTCCCAGTGGGCTGGAGTGGGCTGCGATAATGCGGGTATCCTTGATCAGCAACGTTTGGCTGAGGCCCTTGTAGGGCGACATTTCCAGTGTGCTCCAGCTGGCGGGCATCAGCAGCAGTGCGGCGGCCAGTGGCAGTAACAGCCAGGCAGCGCTTGACCGTTGCCGCAATTCCCGGGTGGCAAGCAGGGCAGCGCTGAGCCCGAGCAGGCCGAGCACTGTCAGTGCCTGCAGGGGCAGGACCGCAAATAACAGCGCCAGGATGCCGATACTTCCCAGGCCTGCGCCCAGTAAATCGGCAGCATAGATGCGTGACAGCCGGGCACGGTAGTGGATCAGTGCCAGCCCGATGGCGTTGGCGGCGAAGAAAAAAGGCACCGCGAGTAACAGGTAGGTACACAACAACCAGACGGTCTGGCGGGGGTCCCAGAGTACTTCCTCGGCATTGAAGGGAATGTGTTGTGCGAGCAGGAAGCAGCCGACCGCAGTGATGCCAAACAAGGCAAGATTGATGATGTAACTGGCGGCAAAACGTTGCAGCAGGGGGCGTTGCAGTAGCATGAGAAAGGCGCCGCTGACACCGTAGCCAAGCAGTGCCAGGCTGATCATCATGTAGGCGAAGTGATGCCACTGGATGATCGAGAACAGGCGCATGAGCAGTACCTCATAGGCCAGCGCGGTCGCCGACACGAGGGCGATAGACAGCAAGGGTAACCGTTGCCGATTTGCTGCAATAGGCGGGTTAATCGTGTTCCCCGGTGAGTGGGACGAATTTTACGGGCAAGATTTGCCGGGTGATGAGTTGTCCGCC
>JASJGW010000253.1:0-8013 GCA_033791305.1 Gammaproteobacteria bacterium
AAGGATCACTGTCACTGACACCGGCCGCGAAGCGGATCAGCTGACCGACCGGCATCTTCAGGGGGGGTGAGATCTGTGGTACGAAACCGACATGCTTGAGTATGTCGGTGCGTTGCTGACGCGGGTCCTGGCCATTGACGCTCACCTCGCCCTGGCACTGGTACTCACCCAGCAGACAGCGGATCAGCGTAGTCTTGCCGGCACCATTGGAGCCCACCAGCGCAACCCGGTCGCCCTGCTCGATCTCGAGATCGATCCCGGCCAGTACAGCTGTGCGCTGGAAGTATTTGTATACTTGCTGAAACCGTATCATCAGAGCAGGTCGCCCAGCACCTTGAACTTGAATGTCAGCGAACTGGTGGGACACGCATCGACACAGCGTCCACAGCGGGTACAGTCGGCACCGATATCCACATCCAGACCGCGGGCACGTCCCTTGATGACGGTGTTCAGCACATGGGGCACCAGACAGACCTTGCGGCATTCGCCCTCGTGAAAACAACTCTCCAGGTGATACTGGACCTTGAACGGTGACAGCGCGCCGACCACGCCATAGGTCAGACCAATGGGACAGGCATAGCGGCACCAGGCACGGCGGGAGTAAAAGATCTCGAACAATAACAGCAACACGACCCACAGCAATGCGAGACCCGGGCCATAGATCAGCGCACGGCTGAGTATGCCAGTCGGCGATATGGTTTCGAAGACGGTGTAACCGGTCACCAGCGCCAACACGACAAAGATCAGCCAGAACCAGGTACGGGCACGGCGATCAAAGGGATGGTCCTTGACCAGTCGTGTCGTTGCCAGCTTCTCGTGCACGATCTCGGCCCACTCGGCCAGCAGATGATAGGGACAGACCCAGGAACAGAACGTCCGGCCACCCAGCAGCCACCAGCCAATGAACACCGTGACCGTGCCGATCAACAGATTGATCACCACATGCTTGTAGGCCAGCATGACCTGCAAGGCGGAATTCAGATCGGCCATGTGAAAACCGACAAACCGGGAGGCGGTCAATGCACCCTCCAGCATCTGGATGTCCAGCTGAAAGGAAACCACGAACAACAGATTGACAAGTATCAGTACGGCCCAGCGTTTACGGCGCAGTTTTTCCGGGATTTTATGCTGTGCCTTGTGCGCCATCTCCATTTTTATCTTTTCAATACGGGACTTGTCCTCGTGCTTGTCCCTGTGGATGGCCACGATCTCCGGTATAATGTCATCAGGGTGCGGTTTCTTGCGTGGCTCACGTCCCAGTAGTTCAGCGAGGGAATCAATAAACTGGCTCATGCACTAATCCCCCGGCTCTCACTGCTGTCGATAACAATTACGGTCGGTTCCACCGGACAGATCATTTCACACACCCCGCAACCGACACAGCCGTCGAGAATCACCGGCAGCATTCGGGTCACGCCACTCTCATCTGCCACGGCTTGCAGCTCGATGGCATGCTGTGGCGGACATTGCCGCTCATCACCGGAGGGTGGCGTGCCGGCATCACATTGTGCGATGCGGATTTCAATCGGACACTGGCGTACACACAGGTCACAGAGCTCCAGGTCATAGGGATGGTCACGTACCGGGATCGGATTCCAGCGATCAACGGCGTCATAACGCAATGTGCCGGTAAAATCCGCCCCGCGTGCCTGTCCCTTGAAGCCCTTGCCCTGTGCTGCCAGGCACGCTGCGGGACTCACTACCTTCGCAATCCCCATGTCGGTCTCATGCGAATAATTGAGCTCGTGGGTTAACGCCCCCGTCGGGCACGCCAGCACACATTGCAGACCATCACAGGAAAAGTCACAGGCCTGGGCACGGGCATTGATATAGGGCACGCCAACGCCGAAACCCTCATCCAGGTCGGCCAGCTTGATGGCCTCCACCGGACACACTTGCACACACTGTCCGCACTTGATGCAGGCGGCAAGAAACTGCCTTTCCTGCAGGGCACCGGGGGGCCGCAGGCGCCGCACCCAACCGCCCAGCACCGGGATAAAACCCAGCAACGAAGTACCCAGCAGGCCGACACCCATCACGAGGGTGCGCAGGAATTTACGTCGTTCCTGCGGCCTCATCGGTCGCTTGCTTTTAGCTGCCATCTATCTACCCAGACTCTCGCGTAACAGTTGCAGTGAATCTTTTTCAACCGGCCTGGTTACGGTCACCCTGACGATGCTATCCATTGACGGTTGCTGGTCCCTTACCAGCATGTCCGGTGCAGAGAACGGCGCCAGGCGCTCCAGGAAATCCAGCACTTCCAGCATGGGTGAACCCTTGAAGAACTGGGCATAGGGCTCGTCCTGCCAGAGGCGGTCTGCATAGGCATACAGTTCATAGGGGGAATCCCCGGTACCGTTATCATCCCGGTCAAATCCCTCGTAATCGCTCCAGTAATTACCTTCCCAGATATTGCGGTTGGCCGTCTTGCCGCCGGTCACGGCGATCTGGGTGAGGTTGTCCACAAACTGGTTCTGCTGAAATACATTGCCGGTCCAGTCGTTCAGAAAGCGTATCCCGATACCATTGTAGGCAATCAGATTGCCATTGAATTGGTTGGTCGTATCCGGCTGAAAAGGCGAGACATCAATATACAGGCCACTGGCGCAATATAGTATCTCATTGCCCTCCACGATCAGCTCGGAGGTTTCCTTGAGGCCAATGCCGACACCGGTCGGTCCCGCCGCATGCGCAATGGTGTTATTGCGTATCTCGACGCCGTCACTGTACATCAGGAAAATGCCCACCGCGTTGTTGTAATAGCGGTTATCCTCGACCACGTTGCGCCGCGAGTACATGAAATGCAGGGAATAGCGGCTGTTCGATGCGGTGTTGCGGGCAATGGTATTGTCTGCCGAGTACCACACCACGGTGTCCCGGACATGGCTGATCTCGTTGTCGGTAATCTTGTTGTGGAAGCTGTACCACAAACGAACGGCATCGCCGCGTTGCCCCAGCTCGAACGGCTTGGAGCTAATGCGGTTTCGTCGCACCACATTGTGGTCGGACTGCTGCAGATCGACACCGAACAGGCAATTATCGATGACATTGTCCTTGATGACATTGAAGCGCCCGCGCACCTGCACGCCGGAATCGAGGTCATTGTGTGATTCGCCGGAATTGGTGAGGTGCAGGTTGCGCACCGTGGCACCGTCGGTTTTCAGAATAATGACAGTGCCCTTGCCGCCATTATCGATACTGACCTGGTGTTGCCCATCCAGGTTGATCGAGCGTTCGATCACCACTGGACCGGCATAGATGCCCGGCGGCGGTATCAGCGTTTCACCGTCCGCAGTCGCGTCGATCAGTGGCTGTAACGGCGGATAAGCCTCCGCCAGCACGCTCAATGGCAGCAGGCAGCAGCAGACCAGCAGCAGTCGTTCAGGCCACCCGCGCATTTAGTACACCTTGAAGGAGTACTAGCATCAGCCGTTTCCTGCCAGCTGTTTGCGCCGGATCAGGGCTGCAAGTCCTGTCAGTAGTGATGCCAGCAGCATCAGGCCAAAACCAATGGACGGATAGGAATGCGTGGTGAACTGTGCCACCTTGCCGTCCCCGAAGACGGTCGGCATGAACGGCTTCACGGTAAAGGCCCCCATGGCATTCAGGCGATGCCCGTACCACCATAGCCAGGCCGAGTAATCTATCAGAAACAGCAACGGCAATAATATGACAGGCAGTACCAGCAGCCAGTACAACAGGCCCCCGGTCTTGCGGCTGCCAAACAACAGCAACAGCATCGCAGCAACAATGCCCCAGAACATCACATTCGCCGCCAGGGTCATTTTTGCAACCATCGGATTGATCTCTTCCGGCACATTGAAATAACGGCCCAGGGTCTTTTCATAATGCCAGGCAAGCATCTGTGCACCGCTGCCATCCCAGTCACGGCGCTGTTCCGGTGGTTGCCGCTGCTGGTCTTTCTCGAAGGTAATGCGCAGATGTTCGATGTTTCCTGCCTTGTCACTTTCTCCCGCCGGTTCCTGTGCAACCGTCTCATCCTCCCCCATGGAGGCTTTCAGACGGGCAATCAGTGCAGCACCCGGTGACAGGACCTCTGCCTCCTTAGAGGTGTCCTGGTCGAGCGCGGTGACCAGTGCAGAGATGAAACCCTTATTCTGGTAATGCAGTCCATCATCGCCGTAGTAGGTGAGATACATCCAACCGGCAATCACGGCAAAGCCTGCGCCCAGTACACCCATGCGGACAGCCGGCCGGCTCAACATAAACCCCAGTAACATGACGCCAAGCATGGAGATCAGGAATGGCGAGAAGGCACGTTCGATCACGCCGCCGGCCGCGATTGGATACATACCCACATAATGGTTGATGGTATCCATTTCGTGCACGCAGTCGAGGGCCTCTTCCTCCAGGATCTCGTCCTTTTCAATCTTCTTGCAGCCATTGAAGACACCGTTCATATGGAAGTGGATGCGCACGCCGTCGGGAAAGGCCTCTTCCGGGTAGTTGGGGGCCGTCAGTGACACCCACCATACCGGCGAGTAGTAGAGCACAATCAGCACGCCGAAAGCTGCCAGCACCAGCAGGTTGGCAATAACTGAGCGTTTGCTATCCATAAGACGTACCGTCAGCGGGAAAAAGAACCATGCCGCCGGCAGGACACCGGCGGCATAACGATATTAATCGAAGTCAGGGTTGAGCCAGTCGGCGGAAGGCGCCAGATCCTCCTTCGGCACGGCAACACGAGAGACATAGTTAATCACCATCTGCATGTCCTTGTCGCTGAATCCCTTGATCTGCTTGACCATATCAGGGTTGGCGTTGCGGCGCTTGCCATCACGGATCCACTCGAACTGGCGCATCATGTAGGCATAGTGCTGGCCCTGGATACGCGGATAGAACTTCTCCGCAATGCCTTCGCCGGTATCACCATGGCATTTCACGCAGTTGTCATCGTAGAGCTTCTTGCCCTGGGCGAACTCCGGCGCGCTCTCTGCCCATTCACCCTTGCCATTCTCGGGGTTCATGGGCAGCTTCTGGATATAGTCCACCACGTCAGCCATGGCCTGTGGCCCACCAATCGACGCCGGCAGGGCAAATGGATACATGGTCGGGTTATCGCGGTTGCCCTCACGGATATCCGCCAGCTGCTTGACCAGTACCTCCTTGTGTTGTCCGGCCAACTGCGGGAAGGTCCCGCTGGTCTCGCCCCAGCCCTCGGTCAGGTGACAACCGGCACAGACCTCGTAGACTTCAATGCCGTTTTCCCTGTCGGGCGTTAGCGTCAATGCCTCGTCACGTTCACCACCTTTTTCCAGCCATGCCAGTGTAGCCGTGGAAAAGCCCAACCCGATGACTGCGGTCAGGGAAAGCAGTAATTGCTTGTTCATAATCGATACTCCTGTGGCCCGTAAGCCGCTGTCCTGCGAATAAAGGGTACTTGTCTGGTAGATCGCCATACTATAGACCCTCCCTGCTTTTTGAATTGATCTATATCAATGTCTCGTAATATTAGCCATCATCCATTGTGGCCAGATAAGCCAGCATGGCGGCAATCTCGGCATCGCTATATTCCTGAAAAATCCCGGCATCGTCCGGATCATCATGAAAACGTTCACCGGTACGAATGTTCTCCACCTGTTTAAGCAGGTACTGACTGTACTGGCCAGCCAGTTGGGGGATATCCTTGCTGGCATCCCCGTAACCGCCACTCCCGTGGCAACTCGCACACTCTTTCCGGTAAAACTTGCGACCGGCTTCCATGTCACCCGGATAGGTCGCTATATTCACCACTTTTTTACTCGCCTGCAGGCGCTCGAGCGCATCGAACTCGGCCTCGTTGATCGGTGGCAGTTTTGTCGGCAACTGGATGCTGGCCAGGAACGCAGCAATCGAAACCAGATCCTCTTCCGGCAACTCGCGCTCGTTGGTATAGGGCAGCATGGGAATATTGATACGCTTGCGCTGCTTGAACAGGCGCAATTGCCTTGCGATATATGCGGCCGTCAGCCCGGCCAGGCGGGGATATTCACCACCGATACTACCCTGGCCAAACTCTCCATGACAGCCGGCACAGGTTTCGTTGATTTCCTCACCCAGTTCCAGGTCGATTGCAGGTGCCTCCCCCTCGGCTTTGGCACCAGCACAGAAGCCAGAGCCCAGCAGCAGGAACACCGTGGCACCCAACACAGTGCCCGTAAAAAAAGGGGAACTCCCGCCAAGACGCAAAGATCTCAAAGGTATAATCTCTTGTTTATCAAAGCATATTAATATTTCTTTCTTGGCGTCTTGGCGAGAGAAATTACAGCGTATATGAATGGACACCGGTTACAATCCCGCAAAAAATGGCCTGTGCCATTACGCTGACACAGGCCAGTTATCGCACACCATTAGCTCCCTACAAAATCAGGGTGCCATGGTAGCAATATATTCGGACAACGCCTGCATTTCCTCTTCACTGACCAGGTGCATGACACCCTTCATGGCCGCGCTCTGGCCATTGCTGCGTGCGCCGCTCTTGATATCGGCCAGCTGCTGCAGCGTATATTTCTGGTTCTGGCCAGCAATCTTCGGATACATATCCATGAGGGGTGTCTTGCCGTCCTTGCCGTGGCAGGTCGAGCAGGTCTTGCTCTGGTACAGCTTCTCGCCGTCAGCAGACAGCACTGCAGCCGGTGACAGGGCCAGTAGCAAGGCAGTTGTAGTGACTGCAGTCTTGATTACAGAATGGGTCATGGCAAATCCTCTCCAGTGTTTATCAGAAAAAAAGGGGGCGATACCGCCCCCCATATCAGAAGATGAAGCTCAGTGTATCACTTGATCTTCTTGGCCCCATTTTCCTCCAGGTAGGTCTTGGCACGCAGACCCATGTCCGCTGTCTTGACCTGATACTGCCACCACTGGTTGGCCCAGAGCATGGCGGTACTCCAGTCTTTCTTGGTCGCTGCTGCGTCTGCCTTGGCCTTGGCCTCAGCAGCAAAACCCAGCTGGTCGGTCGCATCTTCTACCAGGGCCACAACGGTCGGGAAATCCTTGTAGTTGTGGCTGGTAATGTAGCCGACCACCGAATCGATGACCGCCTGGGTCTCGACGTTGGTCTTCACCTGCTTATTATAGTCCGCCTCGGTGTAGGTAGTACCTTCCTGCAGCACGGCCGCTGTAGCCTGGTAGCCCTTCGGCTGGACCAGCAGATAACCCTGCATTTCGAGGTGCAGTGCAGAACAGAACTCGGTGCAGTAGTAAGGATAGACACCCGCCTTGTCGGCTACGAAGGTCGCCGATGCCGTCTTGCCCGGCTCGATCGAGAGCTGGACGTTCTGTCCATACATGGCGAATCCGTGCACCTCGTCCTCGGCACGTTCCAGGTTGGTGAAGTGCAGTGAAACAGTATCACCCTCCTCGACCTCGATGATCTCCGGCGTAATATGCGAACGGATGGTCGTGCCGTAGACATGCACAGTGCACTTGCCGGCTGCATCACAGGTACGCTCGGTCTTTTCACGACCGGCGCGTGACTTCCACGGTGAGCGTTCATCCGTACGGCTGTTCCAGCCCGACTTGTAGCGTACCGCCGGCTTCAGCTTGTCGGCCTTGATGGCCACGGCATAGTGGGGCTCGCCCAGTGGCAGCGGCATGTCATACAGCAATTCCATCTTGTCGCCACTGATGTCGATCAGCTGATGGTTCTGCGGATGCAACGGGCCTACCGGGTTGAAGCGATCAATGGCCAGCTTGTTCAGCGCCACCAGGTACTTGCCATCCGGGTCGACAGTATCGCCTTCCATGGCCATCAGGTGACCGACGTTGTAGTGAATCGGTAACTGGTCCAGCACCTTGCCTTCACAGTAATCCCACTTGGTGATCATGGAATCCACGTAGATAGAGGTGTAGGCCACACAGGGCTTTGAATCAAACTGCGTATGCAGCGGACCGAGACCGACACTGACCGACTTGTCCAGCGCAGTCTGCAGGGCGATGATCGGAATACCGTAAGGGTCCTTGCCTTCAAACTTCTTGTCCTTGATGGCCTGCATGATCTTGTCGAAGCTGTAC
>JASJGW010000254.1:0-4091 GCA_033791305.1 Gammaproteobacteria bacterium
GGCAGATACATCATGGACTGCGGCACTTGAGCAGACCGGTGATTATTCCGGTTTGCCACCGGCAGTCATGCTGGATATCGATGAAACCGTACTGGATAACGGGCCCTACGAGGCGCGTATCATAACGGAGCTGGGCAGCTATTCACCGTCTTCATTTGCTGAGTGGTGTCAGCATGAGAATGCGTCACTGGTGCCCGGTGCCAAGTCATTTCTTGACTATGCAGTAGCAAAAAATGTGGCTGTCTTTTATTACAGCGCACGCAGGGAGAAACTGCGCGAATGTACAAGCCGGAATATGCGTGAGCTTGGCCTGCCCCTGCAGGAAGATTCCCGATTGTTGTTGCACAATGACAAAAACAAATCCACGTACCGGGAGATGGTAGCCAGGCACTACCGGATTTTGTTGCTGGTTGGTGATAATCTGGAAGACTTTGTAGCCGGTTCAAAGTCTGATCCTGCCAATCGCCGTCAGCTGGCATTAAGCAATGCGGATCGTTGGGGCCGTCAGTGGATTGTTTTGCCTAATTCCATCTATGGCCACTGGGAGGCGTCGATATACAACTTTGATTACCGTCTTCCCCGGGACGAGCAACTGCAACTCAAGCTGCAACAGTTGCAAGAGCATTGAGCGCAGGAGCAGTCTTGCCCGCTCCTGCGGAGCACGCCACTGTGTGAGTGTCGCCCGTTTGTTGTATAGTTTTACTGCAGTTGAATACTTTAACCCAACTCAAGGAACGAAATATGGATATTCAGACTTTATTGATTATAGTGGCAATTGGTGCCGTCGCCGGCTGGCTGGCCGGTGTTATTATGAGTGGCAGCGGTTATGGTCTGCTGGGTGATATTGTTGTCGGCATTATTGGTGCTTTCATTGGCGGTTTTCTATTTGGCCTGTTGGGCTTCGCGGCTGTAGGTTTGATCGGGCAGATCATCAGTGCAACGGTCGGTGCAGTTGTCCTGATCTTTATCCTGAGATTACTTAAAAAGGCCTGAGAGGGACCTTAACGTGGATACAAAAACAGACAACGAAGAAATCGATGCACTGAAGGAAGATATCAACAGGCTGCGCGAGGATATCGCCAATCTCGCATCTGCCGTGCTTGGCGCTGCCGGTGACACACTGGATGATGCCAAAGATAAGGTGAGCGGAAAGACCCGGGAAGCCAGGGATGAAGTCATGGGCAAGATGAATGAAGGCCTTGATCATGGCAAACAGTTCATGGACGACCTCGATACCCGGGTAACCCGAAATCCTGTCGGCAGTGTCCTCATTGCATTTGGTGTGGGGCTGCTTATTGCAAAAATACTCGGAAGCGGTGACAAACGCTGAACAGCCTGGCTGATTTTGTTGTTGCGGTATTTGATCTGCTGGAGTCAGAAGGCCGTGTCTTACGCACCGTAGTAATGCGGTCAGGCATTGGGCTTGCCCTGATTGCTATCGCTGCACTACTGGCCCTGGCCAGTGTCGGCCTGTGCATTTTCGGTGCCTACCAGTTCCTCACGACTGTTATTGACCCTGCGGCTGCCGCATTTATAACGGGCGGAATAACTTTCATATTTTCACTGGTGATATTGTGGATCGGAATTCAACTAGGCCGCTAACTCCGGACGCGGCCAAGGCACGTCTGCGAAGTGTCGCCGAGAGTATGGGGCCGGTTACCTGGATCAAGGAGAAACCACGTGAATCCATAAGCATGGCATTAATTGCCGGGTTACTGGCAGGAAAAACGTCAAAATCAAATGAAGTTCTGGCAAATACCCTGGTCAGCCTGTTATTGAAGATGCCGCGCTAAGGCTGTTACATCCAGAATGCTGATGAATTACAAGTTACTGCTTTCCGGTATATTCACCCTCTCCTTCCTGCTGGCATGCTCTCCGCAGACCAGTGACACAGTCGCTTCTGCAAACCCCGCCAATTCGCCCGCAGCACCGCAAGTATCCATGCCGCTCACTGATACAGTGGCAAACATGACGTACGCAGGCATCCATGACGATGACGTAACCCTCACGGACGGGCTTTGGGAAGGCGAACCTTTTATAGCCGATGGTGCTTCTCGCCCTGCTGTCGGGATCATCGATAACTTTATGCTTACGGGTGATCTTGATGGCGACGGGACTGATGAGGTCGTCGTGTTTCTCTGGGAAAGTTCGGGTGGGTCGGGTACTAACATTTATCTTGCCGTTGCGGGATCACTGGACGGGCAAAAGCGCAATCTTGCTACGGCCCTTGTGGGCGACCGTGTACAATTGCGTTCAGGAGATATTAGTGACGGTCAAATCGAGCTCGATGTCGTACAGCAGGGGCCCGGCGATGCTGCCTGTTGCCCTTCTCAACTGGCGCATCGATATTGGCGATTGGGGGCAGATGGGTTAACAGAGAGCCAGGCCGACATTACCGGTACCCTTTTGATTGAGAAACTTGCAGGAGGTGAGTGGGTGCTGGTCAATCTTGATATAAACAAACCACTACCAGCAGGCCCGCGCGTAACCCTGATATTTAATGGCGGGCGTTTATCCGGTAGCAGTATCTGTAATCGTTATTTTGCCAGTGTGAGTGACGGCGATATGCCAGGTGACCTGACAGTAAGCCGGCTTGGCAGTACCCGCATGGCCTGCTCGCCAGCTGACATGGAGTTGGAAAACAGTTATTTGAGCGCCCTGGGAAGCGTTACAAAATTCGGCTTTTTTTATGGCAAGCTGGCATTTTCCTGGCAACATGAGGGGAAGGTGCAGACGATGTTGTTTTCTTCCGAATCAGAATAAGCCATGCAGATATTCGAAACCTGGACGGCATCCCTGATTGATCTCATACCGGTCCTGCTCGTGATCGCAGTCGTGACAGCCATGGCGCGACTTGCACACTGGTTGATTCGCTACAGGCAAGACAAGACCCACGTATCAGATCCTATTCCACGCCAGTTTGTGACCCTGCTCGCTGTCATTATTGCCATCATCAGTGTGATATTGGTCATGCCAATAGATGTGTCTGTACGTAACCAGTTGTTTGCCCTGCTGGGGCTGGTCATCACGGCAATCATCGCGTTTTCGTCAACAACCTTTGCTTCCAATATCCTGGCTGGATTTATATTGCGGGCCACCCGTCGCCTGCGTCCGGGTAACTTTATATCGCACGGTGATGATCTTGGACGGATTACGGAAATTGGCCTGATACAGACTGAAATCCAGACACGGCACCGTAATTTTACCTATCTGCCCAACACATCGCTGCTCTCCGAGAAAGTCATGGTTATCAACCCGGAAGCGACCATTGTCTCTGCCGATGTATCACTGGGCTACGATGTGCACCATACCGTGGTAAAGAAACATCTTGTCAGAGCAGCCGAAAGGTGCGGGCTGGAAGATCCGCATGTTCGGGTCAGGGCATTGGGCGATTTCTCCATAAGCTACCATATTGCCGGCTTGCTCAAAGAAGTAAAAATGCTAATCACCACCGGCTCGGACTTGCGCAAGGCGATGCTCGACTGTCTGCATGAAGCGGGCATCGAAATCGTGTCTCCCGCTTACATGAACCAGCGACCATTGCCCCCGGAACAGGTGTTTATACCGCAGCCTCCTGTTCAGCGCGGCGTCCTCGAACCGGTGTCCGCCACTGTTGCGCCGGAAGATGTTATCTTTGACAAGGCGAATGAAGCTGAACGGGTCGAAAATCTCAAGGACCACCGCGAACAACTGCTTGACAGGCTCAAGGAGCTTGAAGCCAGCCTCGGCAAGCTGGAAGGCAGCCAGAAGATACAGGCGGAACAGGAAATACAGGCAAGCAATGCCAAGATCAAGGGGCTGGATGTGATCCTGAATAGTAAAGAGGACTAATGTGTGGCGGGTGAATGAAGACTCATCATTTCGCAGCAGCGGCTAATCTATGGAATTCAGGAACATCTGAATCACGATTGAATTAGAAAGGTCGACAAAGAAAGCACCTATCGGCGTGATAATCATAAAGGCAAGCGGTGTCGCACCATAGTGTTAAGAATGGTCCGCCCGACAAGCTCCGCTATTGTCTACAGGCGCAAGCGCGTCAGTGATATGTCAAAAAACAGTCCCATGCTCAGTGCAGAAACCAGTAAAAGAGT
>JASJGW010000255.1:0-5133 GCA_033791305.1 Gammaproteobacteria bacterium
GCATGGTGTGCATGTTTTACCATGCTGATACGAATGCCCCGTTCAGTCAGTTGCGGTATCAGCTTTTCCAGCAGAGTGGTTTTTCCCGTACCGCTGAATGCGGCAAAGCCGAGTACCGGTTTATGATAGATCATGTGACAACGTTCCCCGGGCGCAGAATTAAACCCTCGACATGGTTAGCATAGTCTTCGCGAACGCCGCGTACCAGTATTACCCAGGAAATGCAGACCCCCGGGAGCAGCAACAAAAGAATCAGCGGTAGATAGCTTGCCTTTAACGACCAGGCCGCCAATGGCAGCAGGTACAGGGGCCAGCTGAACAATGTGCCGCGCAGGCCGTGTTTTATGACGAGGATGATGCGGGCGATGAGTCGACGCACACGCTGTGCGCGTGAATTGTAAATACTCATGAAAACACCGCGCTCAAAGTCATTGCGGATATCAGACAGGCGTTTGGAGTCAGCAGTATTCATCAGGTGAATGATTATCCTGTAGGCGCGTGCTCATACATCAAAAAATATCGATCAATGGCATTCCGGCAGCACACCCACCTGCGGCATCTTGGCCAGGCCGGTCTCGCGGGCATGTTCTTCAAACCCCTTGTTACGCCAAAAAAATGCGCCGGGCATGGTGGTGGGGATGACGAGGGCATAAAACAGGGCGCGGCCGATTAATGCAGTGGCGACAATTACCACTGCGGCGGCCATCCACAAAAACAGATCGCCATCACCCTTCAGGTTCAGCAGGCCAATCAACGCCAGTAGCAGCATGGCTGTACCGATGCCCGCGTTGCGTAACAGCCAGGTCTTGCCGAATTTGGTGCGTTGTTCATAGTGTGATGCCAGTCCTTCGCCACCGCCGCGTTGCAGGTCACGCACATGGTATACCAGGCCAACCGCTTCCAGTAGCAGGCCGGACAGCATGATCCAGGCAAAGGCATTCACGGTGCCGGCCCATGGTTGACCCTGCAGCAGCTGTGCCGTGATGTAAGCCAGCACGACAACCAGCGGCCCCAGTGCCAGCATGCTGCCATAGAATGAGGTCAGCACCTGCCAGTGGTTCCAGAAGGGACGTGCGGGAATGCGATAGATGCTGTGCATGAAATACAGCGCTGCCAGCCCCGAAACGACAGCCCCCCAGCCGCATAGTTGACTCAGCCCTGTTGTCAGAATAGCAGGCAACCAGGCGAATAGCATTGGCAAGGCGCTTAACAGGGTGTAGGCGCCCAGGAAGTTGTAAAACACGGCGATGCCGGCCACTTCCCGGCTTACCGGTGAGTAACGCAAATTGTTAAAGGCACGGTAGAATCGATGCGGCCGACCGAGATGCAGGGTCGACATCACCAGTGCCAGCGTTTGTACCCCGATTAAACCAAACAATAACAGCGGCATGGCAACCGGGTGGGAAGACATGCTCAGGGTCTCGAAACCCAGCAAGGGGCCAGCAAACAGCGTGATGAAGGCACCAATGACGGCCTGTGAGACCAGTGTAAAGATCACCAGCGGATCTTCGCGGGTGCGCAGCTTTTTCAGGTTCCATGCGCGAGCCGCGCCGGATTCATCGACCTTGGGTTTATAGGCTCCCCCCTGTTGCTCATCGCGTTCATAGCGTAATGGCATGCTGTCCGTGCGTTTCATCTCGTGTGGCAGACTGCGGGTCTGCTGGAAACGAATGTTCGGGTGGGTAATCTCCGGCGACGGAAAACCGGGGATTTGCGTCTCCAGTTGGTCGCGGTTGTCAGGCGTCGTTTCTATAATACCGAAATCAAGCGCGCCTGCGAGACAGGCCGAGGCGCAGGCCGGTTTCAGTCCTGCCTCCAGACGGTCCACGCACATGTTGCACTTGGATACATGTCCGGCCGAGGTGTCCAGTTGCGGTGCATTGTAGGGACACACCCAGGTGCAGTAGCCACAACCAAAACAGATATCCGGATCCTGTAATACCGCACCATATTCCGCAAATTTGGTGTAGGCCCGTGTCGGACAGCCCTTCAGGCACACCGGGTCGTCGCAGTGGTTGCAGGCCATGGAGATATTCATGCGCTGGTAGGCTGGCCAGGAGCCGCCCTCGACATAACCGACGGCACGAAAGGCGAGGTGGGCTGGCAGGTCGTTCTTTTCCGAGCAGGCCGCTTCGCAGGCATGACAGGCAATGCAGTTGTCGGCATTGAAATAAAAACCGTGCTGCTTGTAGCGGTTCGGGTTCTCCGACACGCTAGTGTCACCGTTGATGTTCAGCGACTGGCCACGCAGGGCATCGCCTGCCGGTACCGTTTCGACAGATTTGCCATAACGATTGGTCGCAGGTGCATCAACAGCGGGTACAAAGGCGTAGGCCGGTTCTTTGGGGCGTGGTTCAAACACGCGGACTCCTTATCAAGGATAAATTGTATTATCTAAAGCGAATATCGTGCCAAACATATAACGTATTGAAATTTATAATAAATAACTGAATCATCTGGTCGTGATATTGTCGGAATGGTGCGTTTTGCACTGAATTGGTGCGACCGGGCGAGGCCAGCGTGTTGTTTTTAAAGGCAATGCCCTGGTTCGGGCTTCACGAACTATTCTAAAGGTGCTGTTGAATTCCGTCGCTAACCTATAATAATTATAGGTTATGTGTAGAATGATACCCGGAGCCAGTCGTTTGATGACGGACAACATTACTCAGTTAGGCGTTAGCAAAGAGCAAATTGCCCGGATCATCCGGCAAATCGTTGTGGACAGCTCAAAGGTCTTTTTTACCGATGAGAGTTCCAGGCAAGAGATGGATTTTGTTATCAACAGGGTGCAGGTTTTCTCATGTCTGAAGCGAGGTGAGGTCCTAACAGAGCCGGAGAAAACTGTGGATGGCTATGTTGAATGCGAGATGTCTTTCTTTACTGCAGGTCAGGACGTACACGTGCATGTTGCCGTCCAGTACGACGACAGGCAGGACAGGATTCTGGTGGTCCGGACATTATCCAGGGAATGATTTTAGTAACAGGTGTATCTCATTCAAGCGAGGTAACAGGAGATTGAAATGATTGAATATACGGGGTGTGGTTTGCCAAACATCTACTTGTCGAACGGGTATGCCGAAGTTAACACGCCGTTCGGCAAGTCTGTCTCAATAGATGATATGGAGGGTTTGCATCGTGCAATCGGGATGGAAATCGTAAACAGGGAACCTACTCTAAGTGGTCAGGAATTCCGCTTTCTCAGAAAAGAACTGCTGCTTTCCCAGGACAAGCTTGGAGGCTTGCTGGGCAGGGACTCACAAACAATTGCCCTTTGGGAAAAGGAGAAAGGTGATCTGCCAAAGATGGCGGACATGCTTTTGAGAGCTATTTATACTGAACATTTGAATGAAAATGTCCAGATTATGAATATGATCGAGCGCTTAAACGAGCTTGACCGGATAGAGCGGGACGAACGTCGTTTTGAATTTGCGGAAACAGATGAAGGCTGGCGTGCGGCTTGAATTACAGTATCTTGCTCTTCACAATCTCCTTCTGACGGGGGCGTTGCCGCACTCGTTTATCAATCCCGCGGTATATAGGTACCGGACTTTCAGGGCGCATGGTACCGGCGCAGCATCGACTGCTTAAGCGTGCCAGCAGACATCGCATAGACCCCTTCAGAATGCCCTGGCGGCAAGGTTGCGTACGGCCGCCGCCACCTGGTCAGCGATGGCCTCGACCTGCACGGCACATTGCTTGTAGGCCGGCTGGCGTGAATGCGGGTCCAACAGGCCGAGAGACAGACGGTTTACACATTCATGGTAGTGAAACGGGATGAACACCATGTCGCGCGACACCCGCTGTGTGCACTGCACCATGACCACCGCATCACCCCGGCGGGATGTCAGGCGTGCGTAGCTGCCATGCTCAATCCCGAGTGCTGCAGCGGCATCCGGGTTCATTTCCATGTAGGGAGTCGGGCTGAACTTGTTGCCATTACCGACCTTGCCGGTACGGGTGCGGGTATGAAAGTGCTCCACCACGCGCCCTGAATTCAGCCAGAACGGGTATTCCTCGTCAGGACATTCGTTGTTATCAAAGAATGGCAGGGCGATTAATTTGGCCTTGCCATCGGCAAACTGGAATTTCCCGTCGGTGTACAGTCGCTGTGAACCTGCGGGCGCCGTGTCTTCGTTGCAAGGCCACTGGATGCCGCGGTTGGCTTCAATCTTGTCGTAGCTCATGCCGGAGTAATCGAGCATGCGGCCCTTTGACAGTTCTTTTAGTTCGTCGAACACGCCTTCGGCGGTTTCCGGGAAATTGATCTTGCGGCCCTGTTCGAAGCGAGTGGCTACCTGGTTGAAGATCCATAAATCGGTTTTCGATTCACCATTCGGTTCGCACACATTACGTATCAGGTTGACGCGCCGTTCGGTGTTGGTGAAACAGCCTTCCTTTTCGGCCCAGACCGCTGCTGGCAGGAACACGTGACTATACTCGTTGGTCTCGACATCGCCATAGGCATCCTGTACTACCAGGAACTCGAGTTTCTCGAGTGTCTTGCGGATGCGTGGCGTGTTGGCCATGGAGGTCATCGGGTTGGTGGCGATCAGCCACAGCCCCTTGATCTGCCCGGATTCAATCGCAGGCAGGATATCGGTCATGAACAGGCCACGCTTTTCCGGGAAGAATTCTTCATCAATGCCCCAGAAATCGGCGATGTCCTTGCGGTCCTGGTCGTTCTCCAGTGCGCGGTAACCCGGCAGGCCGGAACAGGATGACCATTCACGGGTGCCCATGGCATTGCACTGTCCGGTGATGGAGAGTGAGGAGCCGCCGGGCTTGCCGATGTTACCGGTGATCAGGTTCAGATTGTTGATCGCGACTACGCCATCAGAACCGTGCGTGCTCTGGTTGATGCCCATGGTCCAGATGGTCATGGCGGCACCGGCATTGCCGTAGACGCGCGCGACATTGCGAATGGTGTCTGCGTCGATGCCGCAGATCTTCGCGGCTGATACCGGATCGTATTGTTCGACCAGTTTTGCGAAGCCCTCAAACCCGTCGGTGTGCGCCTCGATATAAGACCTGTCATCCAGGTCCTCTTCAAGGATGACATGGGCCAGTGCGTTCAGTAGTACCAGATCTGTGCCCGGTGTAATCGGCAGGTGGATGTCGGCGTTCTGTGCAAAC
>JASJGW010000256.1:0-4553 GCA_033791305.1 Gammaproteobacteria bacterium
GATAGACGGAAAAGAATTTTTCGAGGAATTGAGACAGGGAAAATATGATTAATGTCGTCCTATGGCCTTTCACCGGAGGCCAAAAAGGATCTCCTTACTATCCGTGCTCATACACAAAATATATGGGGCATCCAGCAAGCACAGAAATACATCGATGCACTGGAAAAAAAGTGTGAAAAGTTAGCCCAGAGCCCGCACATAGGTCGAGAACGGCCAGAGATAAAACCCGGATACAGAAGCATAACTGAAGGAAAGCACGTTATTTTTTACCGTGTGGGTGATGGCGGTATAGATATTCTGAGAATACTGCACGGACGCATGGATATTGAACACCGCATGGGGCAAACAAAGATCGGGACTAGCAAAAGCAAACATGGTGGAGACCCTGACTGCTGATTAGCTGTGTGTATCAAAGATGTCTTTCCCAAAGCTCGCTTGACCCAATGACCTTGATAATCGCGTTGCAAGATGCTGCACATTGCCTGTAGTTAGCAAATTAATCGCTAACTTTATGTTTTTAATTGTGATTACTGGAACGCCCGTTGCCCATTTTGCCTAACAATGCAGGACGATGCATAACTCAATCCCACAAAAGTCCCGCACGAAAAAATCCGTGAGTTCAGTCGGCACTCTTGGAAAGGTGCCCTCTCACGTTCTCGATCTTCCATAGTAATGCCGGATATCGAGCCAGTCGATTTGCCAATTCCTCATCATCGGGAAACAGCAACTCCGGTGACAGTTCACCGGCATGCACACGGTCAATATATTCCCGCTCTGCGTCATCAAGCGTAACCAGCGGCTCCACAACGGACCATGCCCGCTCCTTCAATTCATTCGCTACCGGCTGCTCATCATTATGCAGCATGGGCACAAGCTGTTCCTCAATGCTTCTGTCGGTCACACGCTCAAAACGTTCTTGCCCATATTGGTAGAGCGGGTGCGGCAGTGTCGCTGCCAGCGCCACATGAATCCGGCGTAATCGCTGGCTGTCCCACATATCCAGCGCATATCCAGGCAACCGAATGGTATCAAACAAATCACGTGGCATCGCCCGGTCCAGGGTGGCCCGAAGCTTTCCGCTGAACAGTTCCTCCAGGGGCACAACCCGAACATCCGGACATGTCACCCCTGGCGGCTGCCAGAGTGGTCGTGTTGTGACCTCACCCAGCGGTATACGAAACAGAAAATTGAGATCAACCTCGATACGGTCAGGCGTACCGACCGAACTGGTATAGGAAAGGTAGATCTTCCGACCGGCATGGGCATCACGTGACTGCTGAACGCGGTATCCCTGCCCCTCCCCGATGATCACGATGGCCCGCTCGACCTCCGGGCGATCTGCCTGCATACCCGCCCGGTCTTCCTGCCCGATGTAATTGAAATCCAGATCAACCGAAAGCCGGGCCGGTGAGCCGAACATCAGGTTCAATGCCGTGCCACCCTTCAAAGCCAGCACACGTGACAGCAGCGGATGGCGCCCGACATCCGCAGCGAATTCACCCAGGCGGATTACCTTCTCCAGCGTCTCCGGACGGAAACCGGTCTCCGTCGCCAGCCCTTCAATGTGTTCAGCGCTGAGATTCATCCGGCTCCTTACCTGCCACAAGCGCGTCAGGGACGATCAGGTTCCATCGCCGCACAAGCACGCCGCCGCGCTGATCCCTGGCAAGATAGAGTGGCGCCTTTGGAACGTGCTTGTCTATTAATGAGAGATCATCATCACTGACATAAAAGGTTGTACGGTAGGTATCAAGAAACCAGCCGACTGCAGCCCACAAACCCTTTTGCCCGAAAGCATCCAGAAGCTCGAATAACAATGGCAACTCAAGTACAGAGAATCCCGCCACCGACTCAACAAACTCCGCAAGCCCACCAACCAGATCCGGCCGACGGAAACCATCGATCAAAGTGTGTTCAGGTCCGGTAACACGCAGCTCGCGATCAAGCCGGTGGACGGAGCGTGTGCCCAGGTCGACAGCCTGATGGCGCACCAACGACTGCGGATGGGACAGGAAGCGTAATTCAAGACCCTCCAGATCGAAGGGTTGCGAACGCCGGGCACTGTACGCGGTGCATAGCCGCCATTCGGAATGCGCGGCGCCCAGCAGTTCAAGCGCCGAGTGATGGGAAAAGACCGCATCGGGCCGCAGCGCCGCCGCCACAAGAAAGCGATCCGGCTGAAATTTCGCGGCCTCCACCCCGGGCGGCACCGAGGCATATACTCCCCGCGCCAGCTTTTTCAGCTTGCCGCGGGTAGCTGAATATTTCAGGCGTTCCAGCGTCGCCTTACGTCCACCGGATGGGGCCAAGACCTGTACGGCCTCATCAAGGTTGAAGACGCGATGCGTTTGCAGAAATGTGCTGGTGTCCATGAGCAGGCTTGATACTTGTCAATATATACGGATATAGGGGGTATAATCCCCTATTTACTACATTTATGTCAAGCTTTTGATCCACATCCCTCCTCTGTTGACCCGCGTATGGTGCAATAAATGGAGCGTGTAGCTTCAAGCCGCCTCACGATAATAGTAATTGAGCATACCGCCAAGACGTTCGTGACAGTGAATTGTCTCATCGTTTGAACTGACAGTGGCAAGTGGCTCCAGCAATCGGTTCCCTACACCCTGATGAGCCGTCCCGCTTCAGGACCTTGACAGCAAGCGACGCGCCATTACATCCTCTTCAACAAGCAGTCCCAGCGCAGTCTGAGTAGGCGTGGATAGCCGGGCGGGTTGTCCTGGCGATTCAGTCATAATGGTTTTTACTGGCGTTTATGCTGTTGACTTCATGCAGGAACACGTCTGCAGGCCAGATCTCCTGCAGTGTGGCCGTGGTGTTCCATCTCTCCGAATCCACTTTTATGCCCGCAGCTACATTCAACCTTTATAACGGTCATGATGTCTGCAAATTGAGCGGGCAGGTCAGCGAATCTCTCGCCATCCGTATGTCCACTGCATCGAAGCCGATAGCGCTCTTAAGTTAAGGATATAACTGACGATTATTATACTTGCAAAAGTACATCACGTGTTACCCCAGGAACGCCAGGTGAACCTGATTTATCGCTAACCAAGGTTGGATGGATGGACCCATGAAAATGTATTCTACAGAAGTGCCAGGCAGCGTTGTCCTGGCAATTAGCTGCCTTTTCGCCGCTGTATTACAGGCCGCCGAACCTGAACCCTATGACCCGACCATGGAAGACGAATCCATGCTGTTCATGGACATCCCCTCGGTCTACAGCGCCTCCAAGTATGAGCAGTCAGCCTCGGACGCACCCGCCTGGGTAACGGTCATCACCGCGGACGAAATTACCAAGTACGGCTACCGCACGCTCGATGACATCCTGGAGAGCGTCACGGGTTTTTATACCACCAACGACCGCAACAACAACTACGCCGGCGCACGCGGCTTTGGCCGCCCCGGTGACTACAATACCCGACTGCTGTTGTTGCTCGATGGCATGCGTACCAACGAGGCACTCGGCGGTGGCGCTTCTATCGGGCGCGAGTTCCTGGTCGACGTGGACCTCATCGACCGCGTCGAGGTTACGCGCGGGCCGGGCTCCTCCCTGTATGGCACCAATGCCTTTCTCGGCGTCATCAATGTGATCACCAAGCGTGGTCGCGACCTGCAGGCCGTCGAGGTGGCCGGTTCCTATGGCTCACAGGACACCCGCGAGGGACGCCTCAGTTATGGCAACCGCTTTGACAATGGTTTCGAGCTGCTGTTATCAGGTACGGCCTTCAAGTCGGATGGCGATGATCACATCAATTACCCGGAACTTGACGCACCATCGATAGATGTGGATGACGAGGAAGCAGACAGCCTGTTCGCGGAACTGAGCTACCACGATTTCTCACTGCAGGCGGCCCATTCAACCCGTGAAAAAAAGTTTCCCACGGGGTCATGGGAGACCATCAACACCGACCCGCGAAACAAGACAACCGATAAGCTGTATTTTTTTAACCTGGGCTACGATCACGCCTTCCAGAACCAGATGGAATTCCGCGGCGACCTGTATTACCAAAGGTATGATTATCGCGGCAACTATGTCTATGACTACGCAGAGTCACCCGGAGATCCGCCCGATATTGTCGTCAACAAGGACTGGTCGGAATCCAACTGGTGGGTTGCCGAGGGACAGCTGACCATGAAGCAGTTCAACCTGCAAACACTGATTATCGGCGGAGAATACCGCAAAGATACGAAACTGGACCAGGGTAATTACGATGTTTACGGTACTTACCTGGACGACAGACGCGATTCCAGCAACTGGGGCATCTATGGCCAGGACGAATTCAGGTTGCGCGATAACCTGACCCTGTACGCAGGGCTGCGTTACGATGACTACGAGAGCTTCGGTTCCACCACCAACCCGCGCGTGTCACTGGTCTACAATGTCAAACCGGAAACCACCCTGAAGCTGCTGTATGGCACGGCGTTTCGTGCGCCCACAGCCTATGAATTCTATTACCACGATGACGGTGAATCCACCAAGCCGGCCAATGATCTTGACCCTGAGACGATCGAAACCTACGAGTTGATACTGGAAC
>JASJGW010000257.1:0-2839 GCA_033791305.1 Gammaproteobacteria bacterium
ATAGCAGTACCACTACACGCCCGGGGCGCCTCCCTGTCTCGGGGCGTGTCTTTCTTTGTGCTAGATTAACAACCGTCGTTGTACAACCACCGTTGTATTAGCGTTTTGCTACTAGTCGGCACGACTGTGCAAATGGCAGTAGCTTAAGCAAGCGGGCAATTTCAGCCCGTTTTTTATGCCCGCTGCACTACAGAAGAATTACCGGGAAGCGCGAAACGCTGTAAACCTTTGTTTTAAAGGTAGCTACGGGTGGTGAAGACAACGCTATCTGTTGTCGCCCTGCCCGCGATTTCCATCACCAGTTCAGTCCACGTTAACAGGCGAGGCATCGACCTCATAGGGCCAGTCGCGAATGCCGCCTGTCATCGACATAGCCTTGATATTACGTTCGCGCAGCAAAAATGCACCGGCCTTGCTGCGGCGGCCACTTCGGCAGTAAACAACATAAGTCGCATCCGGGTCGAGTTGATAAACATCCCAGCGTAACCGGTCCAGCGGGATCAAAGGGGCACCGGGAATCCGGGACTCTTCGTATTCCATGTCATAGCGACAATCGAGCCAGCGTGCCTCACCTTTTGTAACTATTTCCAGCGCCCGCTCTGCGCTGATTTCCTCAACCAGGTTGGATTTTATCAGTTCATCAAAATCATCCTTGTCCAAAACGAGCAATGTACCCGGTGTCGTCATGGTGACCGTGGCATTGCGATAGGCATCCTGCAACAGTGCCTCTTCCCCAAAGGCATCGCCCGGCCCGAGTTTTGCCACGCAACGGGTCTCATTGGTGAACGGGTCAGTGCGCATGACATCCGCCTCGCCACTGTCAATAACGTAATAACAGTCCCCTTTATCTCTTTCCGCCACGATGGTCTCCCCTGCCTGTACCTCTTGCGGGTACATGCGCCTGAATATCTCCCTGGCATTTTCAATGGGGACCTCGTGGAAGATTGTGATCTGCTTGACGAGGTTCATGCGGCGTTTGAGTTCAGGATCTTTCTCAATATCTTCTGCGAATTGCTGGCTCCAACCGAGCAGCACGTCGATGCTGTCCGCGTCGATCTTTATGTAGCGGATATCGGTCAATGCACGGGCTCGTATATTATTTGCAGCACCAAGGAACGCAAAGCTCTCTTCATTTTCAGCAGACTTGATCGTCCAGGTATAGCTCTGGTCGTTGCCGTCTTCGATAGACCAGGTGCGCTGTGCTTCAAGTTCTCCCTCGACCAGGATAATATGGTCGTGCATCACACTGTTGTCCCTGATGATGATTTCACCGGTACGCGCCGTGGTGATGCCATTCTGTTCCAGCAGAGTGGTCAGTTGTTTTGTAGACAGTGGACCCAGCAGCCGGGTCATACGTAGTCGTTTTGCGAGCGCTTCCATCGCTTCCTCCTCACGGGCAGCATTGAGTGTACTCAGTTGGCCCCCCTCCGGGCCACCAGGCCAGCTGGGATATATCAGGTTTTTCATCGGGTGGTCAAATCCCTGCTGAATAATATGGTCTGCGCCAAATGTATCCAGGCAACCGGATTGCTCCAGCACCTTGCGCACATCGCTTCTTGTCACATAAATATAGACTTCATCTCCCTTGCTGTGTCTGCTGGTTGCTTCGGCGGCCAGCAACATGGCGCCCGGCACATCCAGGTAGGTCAGATGGTCTGTTCTCAGTAACAGGATATTGTTGTCATCCCTCTCACCGAGTTGTGACAGCGCACGTTCAACGTGCCGTACAGAACCGAAGAACAGGTTACCATCGACGGTCACCACGGTA
Organism: Gammaproteobacteria bacterium; assembly: GCA_033791305.1. Taxonomy (GTDB): domain Bacteria; phylum Pseudomonadota; class Gammaproteobacteria; order UBA9214; family UBA9214; genus UBA9214. The sequence continues at coordinate 1,769 of JASJGW010000257.1, forward strand.
ACCGGGCGTCCATCCCGGGCGAAGTGCCTTTCAATCAGGATGTTGGGGGTCGAGGCATACCACAGGTACACCACGAGTGATAACAGCAGGCCGATGAATACGCCGACTGTCAGCCCCAGGCTCAACGCTGCAATAAAGGTGAGCGCAAAGATAGTCGTTTCCTGCCGGGTGCGCAGGGTCTTGCGGATGCCCTTCAGATCGATCAGTCCGTAGCCCACCAGGATCAGCGCTCCGGCCACAGCCGCCATGGGGATGCAGGCGATGATCCGACTACCCGCAATCACGATCAGCGCCAGTAACACCGAGGCATACACGGCTGCTATGGGTGTGCGCGCACCGGCATCGTAATGAGCCGCGCTGCGGTTGAAGGAACCGGAGCCAGCGAAGCTCGACAGGAAAGGTGCAACGACATTTGAAACCCCCTGCCCGATGATCTCCTGGTTGGTGTCGATATGCTGGCCGGACTTCTCCGCCAGGGAGCGGGAAATCACCACTGTCTGCATCAACCCGAGGAATGCGATAGCAAAGGCACTGCCCAACAGTTCCCGGAGGACGTACATCGATTCCAGATCGAAACTCGGTGCTGAGAAAGGCAACAGAACGATAGAGAGATTGCCGATCAATTCGATCTGCGTAGTCGCAGAACCATACAACAGGTTCAGCAGGCTGGCAGTGATCAGCCCGACGAACACGGCGATAACCAGTGAATACCGCTTCCAGTAACGCCGTGCGAGCAAACCGGAAAGGACGGTTATTACACCCACACCAAGCGCGTAGCCATTGGCGCGTGGGATATCGTGCATGACCTGGTAGAGACGGATAAAGAACGGTTCGCCCAGATTGGATAGCACCCCCAGGAGAGCGCTACCGGCGGATACGATAATGATCAGGGCCACTGCCAGTACGATTGCGCAAATCACGGTCTGTGAAATGAAGTCCAGCGCAGCACCCAGTCTGAGTATCCCGAGGACGAGCTGAATGACACCGACCATCAGGGTCAGTGCCAGCACATAGCCGATGTAATATTCATTCCCGACGCTGGCAAACGGCGCGACCGACCAGGCAATCAGC
>JASJGW010000258.1:0-2949 GCA_033791305.1 Gammaproteobacteria bacterium
CCTACCGGAGAAATATTGTTCAATGTAAGTATTTTATGCATCGTTATCCTTGTCACCCGTATGATTGGTTATATAAACACGGTGTGACTTACCCGTGTGTGCGTTCAAACTCGCACATAAAGTCGATCAGCGCATCAACACCTGCTACCGGCATGGCGTTATAGATACTGGCCCGCATACCGCCAACAGAGCGATGACCTTTCAGGTTCAGCAGTCCGGCGGTTTTTGCCTGCGCAAGAAACTCGCTGTCAAGATCTGCATCAGCCAGCGTAAACGGCACATTCATCCAGGAGTGACATTCGACATCAACAGGGCTGTTATAGAAAGCAGACCCGGCCACTGCAGCATACAGGCGCCCTGACTTGCGCCGGTTGATTTCCGCCATGACGCCCAGCCCGCCCTGCTGTTGCAACCAGCCGAACACCAGACCCGCAAGATACCAGCCATAGGTAGGCGGCGTATTCAGCATGGAACCATTGTCGGCATGCAGCTTGTAATCATACATGGACGGCGTCCCGGCCACCGTGTCCCCCATCAGGTCATCACGCACTATCACGACTGTCAGGCCAGCCGGTCCGATATTCTTTTGCGCACCGGCGTAAATCACACCATAGCGTGAAACATCGATCGGCCGGGACAGGATGGTCGATGACATATCTGCCACCAGCGGCACCTCCCCCGTATCAGGCACCCAGTGGAACTCAACACCCCCGATGGTTTCATTCGGGGTGTAATGCACATAAGCAGCATCCGGATTTAACTGCCATGATGCAAAATCAGGAATAGTGGTAAAACGACTGTCCTCGGCAGTGGCAGCGACATTCACTTCACAAAAACGCCCGGCTTCCGCAATGGCCTTTTTGGACCACGCACCGGTATTTATATAGTCGGCCTGCTGCTTGCCGCGTAACAGGTTCAGCGGCACCATCGCAAACTGACTGGTCGCCCCCCCCTGCAGAAACAACACGCGGTAATTATCCGGGATCGTCAGCAGTTCGCGCAGAACTGCTTCTGCCTGCTCGGCAATTGACATAAATTCCTTACCACGGTGACTCATCTCCATCACCGACATACCGCTGCCGTGCCAATCCAGCAGTTCATCGCGCGCCTGCTCCAGCACAGCCTTGGGCAACACTGCGGGTCCTGCACTGAAATTATAGATGGCAGACATATGACAGGCTATTCCGGATCAGTCTCGCCCTGCGCGGCAGGGCCATTGGTTGATTCTGCAGTTTCTTCATCATCTTTGTCCTCTACAATTCTTTCAATACCGACCAGGTTTTCACCCTTCGCCAGCTTGATCAGGCGCACACCCTGCGTATTCCTGCTCATGACAGAAATCTCGTTGACACGGGTACGCACCAGTGTACCGCCACCGCTGATCAGCATCACCTGGTCATTATCATCGGCCGGTACGGCACCCACTACCGGGCCATTCCTGTCGGTCACCTGGATGGCAATCACGCCCTGACCACCACGCCCGTAAACCGGATAATCTTCAGCCGCAGTGCGCTTGCCGTAACCATTCTCGGTCGCCGTCAATACCGGGCTGTCACTCGCGATGATCAGGGAGATCACGAATTTACCTGACGGCAATTTAATACCGCGAACACCAGAGGCTGTACGGCCCATGGCACGCACATCATTCTCCTTGAAGCGGATGACCTTACCGGCATCGCTGAACAGCATAATGTCTTTTGATCCATCGGTGATGGCAACATCAATCAGGAAATCACTGTCACGCAGGTCGATGGCAATAATGCCATTGGCACGCGGTCGCGAGAAACCGGTCAACGGCGTCTTCTTCACGGTACCCAGCGCTGTCACCATGAATACATAGTGATCTTCAGAAAATTCACGCACCGGCAGGATCGCATTGATGCGTTCATCTGCCTCCAGCGGCAACAGATTGACAATCGGTTTGCCCCGGGATGCACGGCTGGCCTGCGGCAGTTCATATACTTTCAGCCAGTAGACCTTGCCACGACTGGAGAAACACAGGATCGTATCGTGCGTGCTGGCAATAAAGAGCTTGTCGATAAAATCCTCTTCCCTGACATCGGCTGCACTCTTGCCACGCCCGCCTCGCCGCTGGGCACGGTAATCAGACAACGGCTGGGACTTTGCATAACCGGCATGCGAGAGCGTCACGACCACATCTTCTTCGGTGATCAGGTCTTCCAGCGTCAAATCGAGGTGATCCGTCAAAATTTCCGTACGGCGCTCATCCCCGAACTGATCAAGCAATTCCTTCAGTTCATCCCGTATCACCTGCATCAGTCTTTCCGGGTCGCGCAGGATTGCCAGCAACCCGTCAATCAGCTCCAGCAGTTCCTTGTATTCATCGACAATCTTGCCCTGCTCAAGACCGGTTAACTGGTGCAGACGCAGATCCAGAATGGCTTGTGTTTGCTTCTCTGACAGACGATAGCCATCGTCTACCAGGCCAAACCCCTCCTCCAGCTCTTCCGGCCGTGATGCCTCCGCACCACCACGCTCCAGCATGCCGAGCACTTCGCCCGGCTCCCAGCTCCGTTCCATCAGGGCCTGTTTGGCAACGGACCTGTCGGGAGAGGCCTTAATGATCCTGATGACTTCGTCAATATTCGACAATGCAACAGACAGACCTTCCAGGATATGTGCTCGCTGGCGTGCCTTGCGCAGATCGAACACAGTACGCCGGGTCACCACATCGCGGCGATGCCGGATAAAAGCTTCCAGGCACTGCTTCAGGTTCAGCAGCTGCGGGCGTCCGTCGACCAGCGCTACCATGTTGATGCCAAACACGTTCTGCAGTTGGGTGTGCTGATAGAGATTATTCAGCACGACCTCGGCAACCTCGCCACGCTTGAGATCCACCACCATGCGCATGCCATCCTTGTCGGACTCGTCACGCAGACCGGAAATACCTTCCATCTTGCGGTCTTTCACCAGTTCGGCAATCTTCTC
>JASJGW010000259.1:0-12696 GCA_033791305.1 Gammaproteobacteria bacterium
AAAGCAGTGATGTCACCAAGGATACAGGTGCTGAAGTCATTGATTTTGAGGATACAGGCGCTGAAGTCATTGATATTGAGGATACAGGCGCTGAAGTTATTGATATTGAGGATACAGGCGCTGAAGTTATTGATTTTGATCTTCCAGAGAGCACTGAATTTAACATGGACGATGCGAATGACGTACTCGAGGATGAAGAAGATGCCAGCGAAGGCCTGCTTAACAATACCGACGAAGTGACAACCAAGCTGGATCTGGCTCATGCTTATATGGACATGGGAGATCCTGACGGTGCACGCAGCATCCTCGATGAAGTAATGGGTGAAGGCAATGATGAACAAAAACGCGAGGCTGAAGGCATTATTTCAAAGCTTGGCTAGTAGTGCACCCTTTAATACGTGTTGTAGCACTGCTCGTTTTTGTTACTGGTCTGGCGCTGGCAAGGCCGGTACTTTTAAGCGCCGGTATCGGCCTGCTTCTGTTACTGAATCTCCTGACAAGCTTTCCTGACCCTCGGGGGTTGTTGCGAATGGTATTGCGGCTGCGCTGGCTGCTGCTGGCGATTCTTCTGGTATACGGATGGTGGACACCGGGTCTCAGCTTGTTTCCTGCTATCGGTTCGTGGTCACCGACGACCGAGGGACTGATTGTCGGTTTGTTACGCATACTGTCACTGGTATTGATCGTCGCGGCTGTGCACTTGCTGCTGCAGGTGACCACCCGTAAAGAATTGCTACCCGCAATTATACAATTGATCAGCCCCGTGACCACGCAAGCAGGGAGGGAACGGCTTGCAGTGCGTATTTTGCTCTCTGTAGAGGCGGTTACCCAGGTGCAATCACTGATCAGTGATACATTGAAAACCCACCCTTTGTATAATCGAAAGTTGTCCACGCTGGGTGTTGCAGCACAAGTATTGTACAAGGCTGTACTCGACAAGGCTGCTCAGACCGGGGTGGACGTTATTGACGTTATCGAGCTGAAGTCGCCCCCGTTGTGGCAGTGGCTGATTCCTCTGGCACTGTGTGCTGCTATCTATATCACTGTCTGATATTTCTGGTATTCCTCAAGTAAACTCCAGCCTCTGATTGTTGATGGACTACCCTCCATGCGTATCGCACTTGGTATCGAGTATGACGGCACCGGCTTTTATGGTTGGCAGCGTCAGGCGGAGGGACGTACGGTCCAGACCTGTGTAGAGGCAGCGCTTTCGGAGGTGGCGGACCAGCAGGTGAATGTGGTCTGTGCAGGACGGACCGATACGGGTGTTCATGCAAACGGGCAGGTTATCCATTTTGACACCGAGGCGGTGCGTGCTATGAACGGGTGGATACGGGGTACCAATGCCCATCTTCCCCCTGATGTTCGCGTGCAATGGTCATGCCCGGTTGACGCTGCGTTTCATGCACGTTTTAGTGCGACCAGGCGCTATTACCGGTACATCATTCACAACCATCCGGTCAGGTCTGCACTGCTGAGAAACCGTGTAGGTTGGGAATATCAACGACTTAATGAGTCCAGCATGATGACTGCTGCTCGCCACCTGCTCGGGGAGCACGATTTCACCTCGTTTCGTGCCGTAGCCTGCCAGGCTCACAGCCCGGTACGGACGATTTATCACCTTGAACTCAGTCGTTCTGGCAAATTTATCTATCTGGATATAAAGGCCAACGCCTTTTTACACCATATGGTGCGCTGCATTGCCGGCGTACTGATAACCGTCGGGCGTGGAGAGCAGGCGCCTGGCTGGGTAGGGGAGGTATTGGCAGCAAAAGACCGGCGTCTCAGCGGAGTGAATGCACCGCCTGCAGGTTTATATCTGGTTGCCGTCCGCTATCCTGACGAATTCAAGTTACCTTCTGGTTACTGCTTGCCAGCCTACGACTGACATATGGCCGGTTACATTCCCCGGTATTCGGGAATTCTGTTACATTACTTCGATTGTTAGGCCTATTTAGAAGGTAAATTAAAGAATTGATTGTCTGATGCCTCGTACCCGCGCTAAAATTTGTGGAATTACCCGCGTTGAAGATGCTGGCGCGGTCGTAAGATATGGTGCCGATGCACTTGGCCTGGTTTTTTATCCAGACAGTCCGCGCTATGTGGCGCTGGAACAAGCCAGGGCCATTGCTGATTCAGTTGCACCGCTGGTAACAATTGTTGGCTTGTTTGTGAATCCATCCCCCGATGTCGTCAAAGCAGTTCTGGATGCGGTTCCCCTGGGCCTGTTGCAGTTTCACGGTGCTGAAGCAAACGATGACTGCAAACAATTTGGGAAGCCATTCATAAAATCAATCGCCGTCAGGGATGGCGTGGATGTATTGTCGCACATGCAGGGTTATCCTGATGCAACCGGCTTTATACTGGATGCCTGGCAGCCACAGACACACGGCGGTGGCGGCGAAATATTTGACTGGGACCGGGTTCCTGACAACCCGCCTGCTCCCATGATCCTGGCAGGTGGGTTGACACCTGAGAATGTATCACTGGCAATTCGCTCAACCCGGCCTTACGCGGTTGATGTCAGCAGTGGTGTTGAGTTTGCGAAAGGCATCAAGTCAGCAAAAAAAATAGCAGCTTTTATGAAAGGAGTAGAGCACAGTGACACAGGCGGCTAATAACGGCACGCATTCCGGACCGCTGCCAGACGCGCGCGGGCACTTCGGCACCTATGGTGGGCGCTTTGTGGCGGAGACGCTGATGGCCCCGCTCGATGAACTGAACGCAGCATACCAGAAGTACATGCAGGATCCCGACTTTCTGGCCGAACTGGACAAGGATCTGGCCCATTTTGTCGGTCGTCCATCCCCGCTTTATTGCGCCGAGCGCTGGAGTAATGAATTGGGTGGTGCACGTATTTACCTCAAGCGTGAGGATCTGAACCACACGGGCGCGCACAAGATCAACAATACGGTAGGGCAGGCACTGCTTGCCAAACGCATGGGGAAGACTCGCATTATTGCAGAGACCGGTGCCGGCCAGCACGGTGTTGCCTCGGCAACCGTTGCAGCACGGATGGGTATGGAGTGCGTGGTATACATGGGGGCGGAAGATATTAAGCGTCAGGCCATCAATGTTTATCGCATGCGCCTGCTGGGTGCAACTGTCGTCTCGGTCGAATCAGGATCCAGGACACTGAAGGATGCACTCAACGAGGCCATGCGTGACTGGGTCACCAATGTTGATAACACGTTTTATATTATCGGTACAGTCGCCGGTCCACATCCCTATCCGGCCATGGTGCGCGACTTTCAAACCATTATCGGCAGGGAAGCAAGGCAGCAGGTTATGGCGATTGAAGGATGCTTGCCGGATGCGCTAGTTGCCTGTGTCGGCGGCGGGTCCAATGCAATCGGACTGTTCCATCCCTTTCTGGATGACAGGGATGTTGCTATATACGGTGTTGAAGCCGGGGGTGACGGGGTGGAAACCGGTCGGCATGCCGCACCCCTGTGTGACGGCAAACCGGGTGTCTTGCATGGCAATCGGACCTACCTGATGGAAGACCGCGATGGCCAGATTATCGAGACCCACTCGATCTCGGCAGGACTCGATTACCCGGGCGTTGGGCCTGAGCACGCCTGGTTGAAAGATACTGGTCGTGTCAGTTATGTTGCAGTCACTGATACAGAGGCACTGGACGCATTTCACGTGCTGACTAGAAAAGAGGGCATTATGCCGGCGCTGGAGTCCAGTCATGCACTGGCCTATGCCGCGAAAATCGCAGTGGATATGAACAGTGACCGGATTGTGGTCGTGAACCTGTCCGGCCGTGGAGACAAGGATGTGCACACCATTGCAGCACTGGACGGGATTAAGGTATGAGTCGTATCCAACAACGTTTCTCGGAATTACAGGCGCAGCAACGCAAGGCGCTGATACCCTTTATCACTGCAGGTGACCCGCAACCGGACGTTACTGTTCCGTTATTGCATGCCATGGTTGCCGCCGGGGCGGATTTACTGGAAATCGGCGTACCATTTTCTGATCCCATGGCTGACGGACCGGTTATTCAGGCAGCCTGTGAGCGCGCGCTCAAGCATCACGTAACCCTGCACCAGGTGCTTGATATGGTGCGAGAGTTTCGCCAGGAAGATGCGTCCACGCCGATTATTTTGATGGGGTATCTCAATCCCGTTGAGGTGTGGGGCTATGCCGACTTCGCAGGCGCGGCGGCGGCAGCCGGCGTAGACGGCGTGTTGACGGTTGATTTACCACCGGAAGAGGCTGGGGAATTTACGGCGGCAATGCAGGCGGTTGGTATTGATACTATCTTTCTGCTGGCGCCCACCAGCGATAAATTCCGTATGCGCAAGGTCAGCGATATAGCCAGCGGTTTTATCTATTATGTTTCCTTCAAGGGTGTGACTGGCGCAAACCACCTGGATATATCCTCAGTTACCAGTAAACTCAATGAGTTACGTAAATACACGGAGTTGCCTGTCGGAGTGGGCTTTGGTATTAGTGATGCGGAATCTGCCGCCGCGGTGGCGGAAGTCGCTGATGCGGTCGTTGTCGGGAGTGTGCTGGTTCGGCAATTGGCCGTACTTGCTGATCAGCCTGAGAAAATCCCGCCAACACTGGCTGCAACCGTGGCCGAGCTGCGTGCAGCCATTGACCAGCGGGTATAATGACAGGATTTCTGTCTTAACCGATGAACAGGTAGAATTTATTTCATGAGCTGGTTTAGCAAACTTGTTCCTTCCAAGATCCGCACTGTCGGCGGTAATAAGCATACAGTGCCTGAAGGGTTGTGGATCAAATGTGGTGGCTGCGGGGCCGTCCTGTACCGCTCCGAACTGGAAAGAAACTTTGATGTCTGTCCAAAGTGCAGCCACCACATGCGTATCGGTGCCCGTTTGCGATTGCAGATGTTTCTCGATGACGACTCACTGCAGGAGCTCGATGCCGACCTGGAACCGGTTGATGTACTCAAGTTCAAGGACAGCAAGAAATATCGTGATCGACTGAATATTGCACAGAAGCTGACGGGTGAGAAAGATGCACTCATTTCGATGCAGGGGACTTTGCAGGGATTGCCCGTGGTGGCGCTGGCCTTTGAATTCAGATTCATGGGTGGCTCCATGGGAGCGGTTGTTGGCGAACGTTTTGTACGTGCGGCAGAACTTTGTCTCAAGAACAGATGGCCGCTGATCTGTTTTTCAGCCAGTGGCGGGGCACGCATGCAAGAGGCGCTGTTTTCGCTGATGCAAATGGCGAAGACCAGTGCCGCACTGGCAAAGCTATCAGCAGCCGGTATTCCCTATATTTCGGTACTTACTGACCCGACAATGGGCGGCGTATCTGCCAGCTTTGCCATGCTGGGTGACCTCAATATCGCTGAACCCAAGGCTCTGATTGGTTTTGCCGGGCCGCGTGTGATTGAACAGACTGTCCGGGAGACCCTTCCCGAGGGTTTTCAACGCAGTGAATTCTTGCTGGAACACGGTGCCATTGACATGATTGTTGATCGACGTGAAATGAGTGAGAAAGTAGGCAGCATTCTGTCCATGTTGACGGGGCAGATGATAACGGAACAGCCGAACACGGAACAGCCGAACACGGAACAGCCGGTATCCGAAGCCTGATTGCGCTAACAGCAGCCGTTCTCGTGGCGCTTTCCATACGCTATGTCCGTTGTGATCGATAGCGGACTACCGTTGCTTCTTTTTCATGCCGCGCTTTAATTCACTGTCTGACTGGCTGACATGGCAGGATACCCTGCACCCTGAAAGGATCGACCTTGGTCTGGAACGGGTTGCAGCTGTTGCAGAGCGCCTGCAGTTGCTACAGCCGGATTTCGGTGTGATCACCGTCGCTGGAACGAATGGCAAGGGCTCCAGTGTCGCTTTGCTTGAATCTGTCTTGCTAGCTGCCGGGTACCGGACGGGGTGCTATACCTCGCCACACTTGCTGCGATATAACGAACGTATCCGGATTCAGGGAAAGGAAATTGATGATGCCTCCCTGTGTGCAGCGTTTGCGTGTGTAGATGCGGCACGTGGCGATGAAAAATTGACTTACTTCGAGTTTGGGACACTGGCAGCGCTAGTACTATTCAGCCGTGCATCACTGGATATTGTAATACTGGAGGTCGGGATGGGTGGCCGTCTCGATGCCGTTAATATACTGGAGAATGATGCCGCACTGATCACCTCTATCAGTATCGATCACAGTGCCTGGCTGGGCACTGATCGGGAGTCAATCGGGCGGGAAAAAGCCGGCATTCTGCGTGCCGGTCGCCCGGCTGTCTGTTCTGACCCATATCCGCCTCTCAGTGTGGCAAACAGGGCACGGGAACTGGGTGCACACTGGTTTTGCCTGGGACAACAATTCAATTACCAATCAACAGGGAACGGCTGGTGCTGGCAGGGAGTCGGCAGAATTTACAAAGACCTGCCATTGCCATCATTGATTGGCAAGCATCAGCTGGATAATGCCGCCGGTGTCCTGATGATACTGGAAGCCCTGACTGGTGATTACCCGGTTACACGCGAGGCAATTGAGCATGGCCTGAAGTCTGTCACCTTGCCCGCACGTTGCCAGGTACAGGCGGGTGAGGTCGAGCTTGTATTTGATGTTGCACATAATGCCGACAGTGCTAAATGTCTGGCACAGGTGCTGGGGAATCGTCCCGTGGCGGGTGTTACCCGGCTGGTGCTGGCAATGCTGGATGACAAGGATATAAATGGATTTACCGCACTGCTGGCATCCTCAGTGGATCACTGGTATCTCGCGACACTCAGGTGTGAGCGCGGCTTGACTGCACAGGGTCTACGGGAGAGGATGTGTCGTTCCGAGGCCGAAAAAGACATTCGCTGTTTTCAGGATGTAGCCGGGGCATTCCGGCAGGCAAAAGCGGAAGCTGACAGTGGTGACAGGCTTGTCGTCTGTGGTTCCTTTGTAACTGTAGCAGAAGCATTGGCATGTCATGTATAGTCAGCGCATATAACCAAACGACAGTTGCAGGTTGACAATCCGGAGTCAGCATGGAGCAGACATTGAAGCAGAGACTGATTGGAGCAATTGTACTCGTATCGCTGGCAGTCATTTTTATTCCGATTATTCTGGAAGGTCCGGATGACGAATGGACACCACGCAGCCACAGTATTCCCGAGCAGCCACAAATGGATTACCGCGCAGATATGGAACTTGATCTGCCGCCCGAAACACCGGAGGCGGAGGCCGACGAGACACTTGTCGAGGAAGTCATCAGCCAGGAACCGGTTAAAAGTGAACCTCAACCGCCAACCAAAACGGTTATGACAGAAGCGGTACCTGACAAGGCTCACGAGCCCGTCAAGTTTGCACCGGAACCGGCATCCCCGGCAACACAGGCCGCCCCGGCGGTAACGGTGACGCAATCCTTGAAAGGCTGGTTTGTTCAGGTTGGTAGTTTCGGGCAGGAAATGAATGCCAGAGGCTTGCGTGACCGTCTCGCAGCGGTCGGCTTTCAAGTGCAGTTGCAGGATGTCGAACTGGGAAAAAAGCACGCCTACCGGGTTCTGGTAGGGCCCTCGTCGTCGCGTACTGAAGCCGAAGCACAGGCTGATAAACTCAAATCCGGCCAGCATCTCAAGGGCATGGTCATCGAGTATCCGGGCTAGGGAGACTGCCAGCCGGGTTCGAAACTTCTTGGCAGTGCCTGCTACATATCTGGTAAACTATGGACTTCAGGAAATCTCATTTAAAATCAACAGGCATGGAAAATGCTGACTGGACACGCTAGAGGTAGCTATGGCAATTGCCTGGATTGATGTAGTGATAATTTCGCTGATTGCACTATCAGCGATCCTGAGTCTGTTCCGGGGCTTTGTAAAGGAAGCACTCGCTTTGATAACCTGGCTGGTAGCCTTGTGGGTGGCAATGGCCTTCTATGAAGAGCTCGCAAGTTGGCTGTCACAGTGGATTGCAGCACCTTCGGCCCAGAAAGTGACGGCATTCGGTGTCCTGTTCATCTGCGTACTGTTGCTGGGAGCCCTTCTAAATTACCTGGCAGGGAAGCTTGTCGACAGAACTGGCCTGACCGGTACGGATAAAATGCTGGGAGTTGTCTTTGGCATTGCCCGCGGTGCTGTTATTGTTGCCATTCTGGTGCTGCTCGCAGGCCTGACGCCGGTGCCCCAGGATCCCTGGTGGCAGGATTCCCAGTTTCTTGGCTATTTTGAAGATTTTGCCATGTGGATGCGCGACTTTCTGCCAAGCGAGATCGCGAACAACATAACGTACGCCTGACTCGTATCACTGAGAATCGCCCATGTGCGGCATCATCGGCATTGTTGCACACAGTCCTGTTAACCAGGCAATCTACGACGGCCTGACTGTTCTGCAGCATCGCGGACAGGATGCTGCTGGTATTATTACCTGTGAAGGCAGTCGTCTGCATCTACGCAAGAATAACGGTCTTGTACGTGATGTTTTTCATACCCGTCACATGATGCGGCTGTTCGGGAACATGGGTATTGGTCATGTGCGTTATCCAACTGCCGGCTGTGAAAGTTCTGCAGAGGCCCAGCCTTTTTATGTCAATTCCCCCTATGGCATCAGCCTGGCGCATAACGGAAACCTGACCAACTCCAACAAGCTGAAGCAGGAACTGTTTGAGGAAGACTTGCGTCAGATCAACACGGACTCAGATTCGGAAGTTCTGCTGAATGTATTTGCCCACGAATTGCAGCAAAAGGGCAAACTGAAGATGGATGTTGACGACGTTTTCCGGGCGGTTGCCTGTGTACACAAGCGTTGTCAGGGCGCTTACGCGGCAGTGGCAATGATTACCGGACATGGCGTGGTCGCCTTCCGTGATCCACACGGTATACGCCCACTTGTATTCGGTAAGCATGAAACGCCGCAAGGTTCCAATTACATGGTGGCTTCGGAGAGTGTCGCTCTGGATGCACTTGGTTATGAACTGATCCGCGATGTTGCACCCGGTGAGGCTGTATTTGTCTCGCTTGATGGTCAATTACACACCCGGCAGTGTGCAGACAGTCCGTCAGTGACACCCTGTATTTTCGAGTATGTTTACCTGGCAAGACCGGATTCGATTATTGATGATGTCTCGGTCTACAAGGCTCGTCTGCGGATGGGAGAGAAGCTGGCAGACAAGATTCTACGGGTTCGACCTGATCATGATATTGATGTTGTCATACCGATACCTGACACCAGTCGTACCTCGGCACTGCAACTGGCAAATAATCTGGGACTCAAGTATCGAGAGGGATTCATCAAGAATCGCTATATCGGGCGTACCTTTATCATGCCCGGACAGCAGCAGCGTAAAAAGTCAGTGCGTCAGAAACTGAATGCCATTGATCTTGAATTCAGGGGCAAGAATGTCCTGCTGGTTGATGATTCCATTGTGCGGGGTACGACTTCCTCACAGATTATTGATATGGCCAGGGAGGCCGGTGCAAATCAGGTCTATTTTGCCTCTGCGGCTCCACCGGTTCGGTTCCCCAACGTATACGGTATTGATATGCCAAACACCGACGAATTGATTGCCCACGGCCGTACAGATGAGGAGGTTTGCAAGGAAATTGGTGCTGACTGGTTGCTGTTCCAGGATCTGGAAGATTTGGTAGATGCCGTCAAAAAGGGGAGTGCACAGATTGAAGGCTTTGACGATTCTGTGTTTACCGGGGAATACATAACCGGTGATATTGATGAAAATTATCTCGAACTGCTCCAGACTGCACGCAATGATGCGGCAAAGAAGGAACGCAGGGAAAACGATAACGAGGGGATGGATCTGTATAACTCGGCCTGAGAGCTGCCGTGCAGCTCAAGCATTGGCGAAGGGATGCGACCGTGTATCGGGAGTTACGGGCCTTGGTTGCGAGTTTGGATCAGGCTGCTCGGGTGGCGGGTAATACTCGCCGCTGGTGGCGTAACAGCCGCATGGAGCTGAATCGGATCATGCCTGTTGCCTTCTTCGGTCGTCTCGGTGTTCCCCGGTTCTCATGACCTCAACTTCTCGAACCGCCCGGTGCGGACCCGCATGCCGGGTGGTACGGGAGGGGCTCGGTCAGGTATCCTGATCGCCCTTATCCCGATTTCAGGCCTCCAGCCGAGGTGAAGGCGTTATACGACTTTCTTTACTCGAGCTCTCAAGACGGCAATGATTCTGCTCCAGAATTCCTGACGCGATTTCTTGACGTTTTCTGTTTGGTGGTTGATGTCAGCGCCGCCACATCCAGGGCAACGCCATGCACGACCGTTTATTCTGTAGCCACACTTTGGGCAGGTGATAAGAACTGATTTTTCCATAATTGGCAGACAGCTGGTTTCACTCGGTTATCGGTTGCCTGTGTGATTTGTTGAAGACCATCCTTCGGGGTGGCTGTTGCTTTTCCAAAACCCCTATATAACTGCTTGATATATATAGGCACGGAACAGCATAATAAAGCACATTGAAAACCCCGTTATTTATGGTTAAGCATTTGAGTTGTAAAGGAAATGCGGGGTTTATACGATACCTGAAGCGACGGCACCTGCCTTCGTTTATCTGATGGCGGGGTTTTTTTATGCCTGAATTATGGTGAGCTGCAGGAAGGAATAGTCAGGAGAGTAGTCGTGTCAGATTATGATGACTTGGAATTTGAGACCCGGGCCGTGCGCGCCGGGCAACGTCGTACCGGTGAAGGTGAACATTCAGAAGCGATCTTTCCAACCTCCAGCTATGTATTCGGAAGTGCTGCCGAAGCAGCTGCACGGTTCTCGGGTGATCAACCCGGGAATATCTATTCGCGTTTTACCAATCCCACGGTAAGAACTTTCGAAGAGCGGCTTGCCTCACTGGAAGGCGGGCAGTGCTGCGTTGCGACATCTTCGGGCATGGCTGCAATCTACGCAAGCTGTACCGCGTTGTTGAAATCGGGTGATCACATTGTTTCCTCACAAAGCATCTTCGGCACGACGACCGTATTGTTTGCTACCTGGCTGGTAAAATTCGGAATAGAAACAACATTTGTGCCGTTGACGGATATGGCCGCATGGGAAGGGGCAATACGTCCGGAAACTCGTATGTTGTTTCTCGAGACCCCTTCAAACCCGCTGACAGAGATTGCTGATATTAAGGCCCTGTCGGCGCTGGCAAAGGACCGTGATTGCCTGCTGGTAGTGGACAACTGTTTCTGTACGCCCGCCCTGCAGCAACCATTGTCGCTGGGAGCAGATATAGTTATTCACTCTGCGACAAAATATCTGGATGGGCAGGGCCGTTGCATTGGTGGGGCGGTTGTCGGTGATGATGAACTTGTCGGCAAGGAGGTCTATGGTTTCCTGCGCACTGCAGGCCCGACCATGAGCCCGTTCAATGCCTGGGTATTCCTCAAGGGACTGGAGACCCTGTCCTTGCGTATGCAGGCACACTGTTCCAGTGCGCTGACACTGGCGCAGTGGCTGGAGCAACAGCCAGGTGTGACCCGTGTCTACCATCCGGGACTGACATCACACCCACAGCACGAACTGGCGGGCAGGCAACAGAGTGACTATGGCGGGATTGTTTCCTTTGAACTCGATGGCGGGCAGCAGGATGGCTGGACTTTTATCGATGCGTTGCGGGTGTTTTCCATTACCGCCAACCTGGGTGATGCCAAGAGTACCGTGACTCACCCCGCAACAACGACACACGGGCGCCTGTCGCCCGAGCAGCGTGCAGTGGCGGGTATCTCTGCTGGCCTGATTCGTCTAGCAGTCGGACTTGAATCTGTTTTTGACTTGCAGTCAGATCTCGCTCGGGGTTTTGCATCGCTACAGGACTGATTTGCAGTATTCATGTCCCTGAGTGCAGTGGAGGGATGACTACTTATGCGTAAAACCTGTTGCTTACTGTTCACCGCGTGCTGCATTCTTTTGCTAACCGCTTGTGGGAAGTCCGGTGACCGTGCAGGCACTGCTTCGCAAATTGTTACGGATGTAAATATACTCGCATATGAAGAACAGGAAGCGGGTACGGATAGTTACATCGTCAGGGTGCTTGTCAGTCCCGGATATGTACGCTTCGACGACGGTTATGCTGCAAGTGATTTTGCATTACTTGACCGCCAGTCAAGAAAGGTCTTCAGTGTAAGTCATGAGGATCACAGTATACTGGTTATTGAAAACCAGCCGAACGACGTAACGTTATACCCGCTTGTAAAACTCACTGAAACCCGTACACCGGATACCGAGGCACCGGCTATTGCCGGTAAGCAGCCTGTACATATTAACTATCTTGCCAACGAAAATTTGTGTTTTCAGGCGGTAATATTGCCCGATGTGATGGGAGATGCAGTTGCCGGGATGGCCGAATATGCTGAGGTGCTGGCCGAGCGGCAACTGAACAACATGGAATCAGTTCCCAAGAGCATGCAAACGCCCTGTTTTCTGTCGCGTTATGTCTATGCAGCGGACCGGCAGTATCGGGATGGTTTGCCGGTGCAGGAGTGGGATAATACCGGTTATTTCAGAACGCTTACCAACTTTAGCGAGAATGAAACAGTGCCGGCTGCGCTTTTTGAGCTACCGGTCGAATACGAAAGGTTCAGCCCGGGACCGTAAGCGTGTTTATTGGAAGTATTACCATCCCCAGCCCCGGCCACGCCCCCAGCCCCAGCCTCCACCCCCACTGGGAGCACCACCACCAGCAGCCCCGGCCTTGTTTGCATCCGGATCCATCTGCAAGTTGCGGGTGTGGTCGTATTGAAATGTTCC
>JASJGW010000260.1:0-5140 GCA_033791305.1 Gammaproteobacteria bacterium
GTTCGGGGCGACGAGCTTCAGCCAGCAAATGCTGCGTTTCGAGGAGTTCGCTGTGCATCCGGTGCCGACCGGACCAACCCCGGCCAAGGTGATGCCGCTGCCCCTGGGCGACGCTACTCATACCATTTGCCAGGCCAGACCGCCCGCCCAGGCGATGGATGACTTTCTCGCCGCACCACTGTGGCCAGCCCCGAGCCGAGAGGCCAATGTAGGTCTTCCCAATCAGTGGGCATCTCTGGTTCAACCCTGTGTCGCCGGCGTAGCTGTTGGTTTTACCGGTGTTGCTGAAGGCCGTCCACCCGGTGTAAATTACTCCCACCAGCGTTGGGATGAGTTCCCGCCAGCTGTGGCTTTTCAGACTGCTCAGGGCCAGGCACGTCCGGGTACCGGTCGACTTGATGTTGATCAGAGTCACGACTTCGCTGTAGGCGAGTTCGCCCCAGGTGGTCTGTATCATAACACCGCCGGCGTGGCTGCCACTGCAGGCACAAACGCGGGCATCAATATTGCCCTGCACCCGGGTTTGCCGACCCAGGATCCGCTCTCCAGATGGACCTTCGGTGACGGTACCCTGCCGCCGAAACTGCTACGGGCCCGTTACGCAGAACCTGTCCTGAATCGCCACTACAACGCGTTGCCGCTCGACGTCAACTCCAATAGTGGCCCAGGAGTAATAGGTTTTGGTGAGCACACCATTACCACGCACGAGCACAACGGTCACCAACCGGGTGAGAGCGACGGCTTTGCCGGTGCCTATTTCTTCCCCGGCCAGTTTTACGACTACCGCTGGCCGATGGTGCTAGCCGGCTACGACTCGATCAATACCGATGCGTCGGATCCGCGTGCGTCCACGCCGTGTTCACTGGGTGAAAAGATGATGATCTCGGATCCCATCACTCACTTACCCGTGGAAAAGACCTGCGATCCCGACACCTTGACGATCAATATCCCGGGTGACTGGCACGAGATCATGAGCACGCACTGGTTCCACGATCACATGATCGACCGCACCTCGGAGAACGTATACAAGGGCAATGCAGCGATGATGAACTATTACAGCGGCATCGACCGCGGTAAGGAAGGTTTTAAGTGTAACTATGATGACCCGGCCAACAACGTCAACCTGTGCCTGCCAAGCGGCACCGACCTGGACTGGGGTAACCGTGACTACGACATACAGATCCTGGTAGCCGATAAGGCCTGGGCCCCAGTGACTGGCCAGCTTGCCATGGCCGACCAGACTTTTCATCAGGATGGCTTTCTGGCCGATCGAATGACGGTCAACTGGCTGTACAAGCCATACTTTGACGTGCGTGCACGCAAATACCGCCTCCGCATCCTCGATGGTTCAGTGGCGCGTTTCTTCAAGATCGCCATTGTGCGTGAGTTTGATGACCAACCCGGGCAACAACAGGGTACCTTCCCCGGTCCGATTAACAGCAACAAGTCATACAGCCGCATTCCGTACCACATGATCGCCAACGACGGCAATATCCTGGAGCACGCCGTACCGTTCCCGAATGCACAGTCGAACGATCTGCCGGTGCAGTGCATCGCCGAGCGCCACGACGTCATTGTCGATTTCAGCCAGTTCCCGGTGGGCACCAAGCTGCACATGGTCAACACACTGCATCACGATGACGGCAAGGGTCCGGGTGAAATTATTCCGTTGGCCGACATACTCAGCGGTGCCTATGTGGCAATACCCGACCTAACTGCGGGCTGCACCGACCGCTGCTGGGATAACGACCCGACCATCGGCAAGTTCCTGGAATTCCGGGTACAGCAATACACCGGCACCGACCTCAGTATGAACCCTGCTGACTATGAGGTAGGCAAGAAGACCATGATTCCGCTGGTGAAAATTACCGCCGCCGAGCTTGCGGCCGCCAAACACCGTACTTTCCACTTCGGTCGTGGCGGTGGAGAGGCGAGTGATGGCCGGCCCACACCGTGGACTATCGATGTCGACGGGTCTGGCAGCCTCAATGCAAACATCAATCGCGTATCTGCTGCACCTGAAACCATCGGTGGTGGCTGGGAAATCTGGCACGTCACCAGTGGCGGCGGCTGGGGTCACCCGATCCACATCCACTTCGAGGAAGGCCAGTACCTGCAACGCAGTGACGGACCAGATCCTATCACCGGACTGAGTACCGCACGTACGCCGCCGTTATGGGAAGTAGGCGCACGTAAGGATATGTACCGCGTCTCGGGTCTGGGTGAAGGTCCGTTGGGTTTGCCCGACAGCAGCCTGGAAATCGATGTCGCGCTCCGCTTCCGTGAGTTTGCCGGCACCTTCGTGGAGCATTGCCACAACACCACCCACGAAGACAAGGCCATGCTGCTGCGCTGGGATAACGAGCTTCCGGGGCAGACTACACGCATCCCGACGCCGATTCCTGAATGGGAAGGGGTCACCTATGTGAGCCCCGCTACGCCGTACACACATGCGTCTCCTGCTGACCCGGACGGCACTATCCAGACCGCGGTTGTGGAACTGCCCACGATCAAGTCCGGTGTTCCATCACCCCTCGGGTTCGTTATGCCTAATCAGCTGAGTGCCGACATTAACCAGGATGGCTTGGTTAACATAGCTGACCTTGGAATATTCAAAAGTCAGTTTTTAACAACTGGTAATTGGGGCGCGGATTTTAATGAGAACAGGCTTGTGAATATTTCCGACCTGGGAATATTAAAATCACAATTCCTGCAAACAACCGGTCTTCCGCCAGCCAACCTCAACCCGCTGCCCTAGCATGTGCAGCATAACCGCTTAAACTAAGGAGACAGGCGCCGCCCGTGATCGTGATCATGTGATTACGGGCGGCACCTCTGGTTTCGGTGTTAATCAAATGATGTGTGAAAGCAGGATGCGCTGAACAGGAGCTCTGAAAGCGATGCGCTACACTCAATATTCAATATTTGCCACCAATTTTCGGCTGCTTTGTTTCGCGAATGTCGCCGGAATAGTAAACAGGAGTTTTTTTATGAATTGTACCCAAATTAAAAATGCAAGATCCTGGCGCGCAATCGCCACCAGCCTTGTGTTGACAAGTTTCATGCTGCTTTGCCACAGTTCGGCTGTCGCGGACACCGACACGAGCAAGAGCGCGAGCGGCAGGACCTATCCCAATGTGCCCCTGATTAACCAGGACGGTGAAACATTGCATTTCTATGACGACGTCATCAAGGGCAAGGTAGTCACCATCAATTTTATGTTTACCAGCTGCCCGGATTCCTGCCCGCTGGAAACCGCCAAGCTGCGTCAGGTCCAGAAACAACTGGGGGAGCATGCCGGCAAGAATGTCTATATGTATTCCATCAGCATCGATCCAGACCGTGACACGCCGGAGGCGCTCAAGGCCTACATGAAGAAATTTAATGTCGGCCCGGGCTGGCAGTTCCTCACCGGCAAGAAAAAGGATATTGATCTGATCCGCAAAAAACTTGGCATGCTTAATACTGATGAGAAGGAGTTCAGCGACCACAACATCAACTTCATTATGGGTAACGAGGTGACCGGACGCTGGGTGAAACGAACCCCTTTCGATGTACCCGAGGCACTGACCGCCGTGTTGCTGGGACGGCTGCAGCAACGCTCGTTACTCGCATCGATGGGAAAACCTGACTACACTCAATCGACCAAGAATACTGCATCACTTCCAGGAGAAGACATGTTCGTAACCCGTTGCATGGCCTGCCATACCATAGGCCAGGGCGACAGGGCGGGACCCGATCTGCTCAATATCGTCAGCATCCGGGACCGTGCCTGGCTGGCTCGCTGGATTAAGGAGCCCGATGCTATGCTGAATGAAAAGGACCCACTGGCGACAGCACTCTATGAACGCTATAACAAGGTGCCGATGCCGAATCTGAGGCTGACCGACCAGGAGGTGCATGACATTATCGATTTTATGGATGTTGTGTCAAAACGTGTATCGGGAGTTTCTGAAAAGCAGTTAACGCATACAAGTGACAAAACTGAGCATAGCGATCATGTGCATTGAAGGAATTTTCTGGATGTTGTTTTTTCCGCGGCCCATAAACAAAAGGTAGCTGTAGGGCATGCCTTTTCCCGCAATACTGGCAGGCGCTGTGCAAAACATACCAACAGTTCACTCATAACCAATTGCGTGGAGGACGAAACATGTTAACAAATAACGACAGCATACACATTTCACGCTCCCGCTTGCGGGTAGTCTTCTTTGGACTGTTGTTTTTGCAGTCAGGCCTGGCTGCCGGGGTCAGCACGACCCAGATCGACAGGTTCACTGACGGTACATTACAGGGCTGGGCCATGGGCAGCACATCCGTCACAAACTCCCACATGACGAACATCGCTACCGGCGGTCCTGCCGGTACGGGTGACAGATATCTCGAGGTTTTAGCAGACAACACAACCGTTGCTGGAGGCAGGCTGACCTTCTTTAACAAGGCGCAGTGGATCGGCGATTATCCAGGCGCGGGAATTACAGCCATTGCCATGGATCTGAAAAATTTCAGTTCCACAGAAGCACTGAATTTACGACTTGCTATCGAAGGCGGTCCCAACGCGCTAGTTGGAGGGCTATTTGCCACGACTGCCAGCGTCAGCCTGGTCAGTGGCAGTGATTGGACCCACGTCGTTTTCTCACTGGCACCTGGCGATCTGGTGCCCGTCAGCGGAAACTCCGGTGTCACCGGAAACAATGTTACGGCGGCGCTGGGAAATGTAGTTGAGTTGCGCCTGCTCAACAGTGTCAATCCAGACTGGACCGGTGCGCCGGTTACCGCCACACTTGGCATCGACAAAATCTCGGCTGTGGTTGTTCCTCTGCCACTAGCATTACTGTTGTTCGGCTCTGGTCTGATCGGGTTCTATACACTACAGTTTCGCAGGCGACGCAGTTTTTGGTGACAAGCCAGGGAATCTCTGATTACGGTTACTAAGCCAAATTGATTAAAACAGGTAGGGACACATGAATGATGTTCACATGTTTCACCAAGTCCTTGTTATATAAGTAGGGTAAATCAACATAAAGCACGTTGCCTACACGGACACTGATAAGGGTGTGAGCGCATGTATAAGCACTGCTCATTACTATAACCGCAATGTGGTGGTGGAAACGCAAATAGATTGTCTGGAACGATCTTTGCC
>JASJGW010000261.1:0-8099 GCA_033791305.1 Gammaproteobacteria bacterium
CGGCAGCCACCATGCCGGGCGAAACGCACTGCGGGTGATCATATACTGGCTTGCTGAATGGTTTGTGTGTCTGACGGTGGCTAGGTAGAGACCCGGTTCTCTATCAGGTCGTCAACCACGCCGGGGTCTGCCAGCGTGGAAGTATCACCGAGCGATTCCATTTCATTGGCCGCTATCTTGCGAAGAATGCGTCGCATGATCTTGCCGGAGCGCGTCTTTGGCAGTCCTGGAGCCCACTGGATGATGTCCGGTGTGGCGATTGGCCCGATTTCCTTGCGTACGTGCCCGATCAGTTCCTTGCGGAGTTGTTCAGTCGGTTCCACGCCATTGATGAGCGTGACGTAGGCATAGATTCCCTGTCCCTTGATGTCGTGCGGGTAACCGACAATCGCTGCTTCTGCAACCGCATCATGCAGTACCAGCGCGCTTTCAAGTTCCGCGGTACCGAGATTATGACCGGAGATGATCAGGACGTCATCGACACGTCCGGTGATCCAGTAGTCGCCGTCGGCGTCGCGGCGGGCACCGTCACCGGTAAAATACTTGCCAGGAAAGGCGCTGAAGTAGGTGTCGATAAATCGCTGGTGATCACCGTAAACAGTCCGCATTTGTCCAGGCCATGGGTGTGTCATCACGAGGCTGCCCTCGGCAGCACCTTCAAGCGTATTGCCTTCGTTATCAACAATCGCCGGCTGCACGCCAAAGAACGGGCGTGTGGCAGAACCCGGTTTCATTTTCACCGCTCCGGGTACGCCGGTAATCATGTGACCACCGGTTTCAGTTTGCCACCAGGTGTCCACAATCGGACAACGCGCATTGCCAACGCTGTGGTAGTACCACTCCCATGCTTCCGGGTTGATCGGTTCTCCCACAGTGCCGAGTAGCCGCAGACTCTCGCGTGAGGTCTTGTTGACCGGTTCATCACCCATGCGCATCAGGGCGCGCAGGGCAGTGGGTGCCGTGTAGAACGTGTTGACCTTGTGTTTGTCACAGACCTGCCAGAAGCGAGAGGCATCCGGGTAGGTCGGTACGCCTTCAAACACGAGCGATATGGCACCGTTGCTTAGTGGTCCATAGACAATATAGGAGTGACCGGTGATCCAGCCTACATCTGCTGTACACCAGTAGATGTCACCATTATGATAATCGAATACGTATTTGTGTGTAATGGCGGCGTACAGCAAATACCCGCCCGTGGTGTGCATGACCCCTTTTGGTTTTCCCGTGGATCCGGAGGTGTAGAGGATAAAGAGCGGGTCCTCGGCATCCATCTGTTCGGGTGGACAATCGGCAGAAACGGCAGCGGCAGCCTCGTGGTACCAGATGTCGCGCCCATCATGCCAGTCAATACCCGCGGCAGTACGGCGCACGACGATCACGTTGTGCACGTTCGGGCAGGATTGCAGGGCTTCATCGACATTGGCCTTGAGAGGGACCGGTTTGCCCCCGCGGATGCCTTCATCGGCAGTGATCACGGTTTGGCAGTCAGAGTCCAGGATGCGGTCCTTGATGGATTCCGGAGAAAATCCGCCAAACACAACTGAATGAACCGCGCCAATACGTGCACAGGCGAGCATGGCATAGACTGCCTCCGGGATCATCGGCATGTAGATACAGACACGGTCGCCTTTTTTCACATTACGTGATTTGAGCACATTCGCCATGCGGCAAACATGTTCATATAGTTCATGGTAGGTTATGTGATCGTCATCAGCCGGGTCATCTCCCTCCCAGATCAGGGCGGTCTGGTTTCCGCGGGCTTCGAGGTGCCTGTCTACGCAGTTGTAGCAGGCGTTCAGTTTTCCCCCTTCAAACCAGCGGATATGTCCCTTGCTGTAATCCCAGTCGAGTACCGTGTCCCAGGTCTTGTCCCAGTTCAGAAACTTTTCCGCCTGTTCGGCCCAGAAACCGGCGGGGTCACTGATTGATTTTTCATACATCGCCTCATAAGACGCTTCATCCAGCAGGGCGTTCTGGGCAAAAGTTTCCGGGACGTTATATATCTTGCTGTCTGACATGGGCCTGCTCCTGGTGTTGTTATTTCCGGTGAGTTGCTCGCTGCTTGTTGATTATAGTCATGATAATTTCTGTGCCAACCGTGTATTCATGGTCTTGATACGGAATCAGCGTATTGCGCGGGCGCGGGTAGCATCTGGCATGCGGGGATTGTGCTGGCATCCCAGTGATCGGTGGCCCATTTCCAGAGTTCGTCCAGACTGGCATCCTGCGGCGAATCGGGCAACACCTGGTGCAGGAAGCGAAGTGTATCCAGCACTGCATGGTTACTGTCATCCACGGTTATTGGTGGCGCAAAACTCTGTTTGCTCAGCTTGGTGCTGCTGGAATCAGTGGCGATCGGTAAATGCAGATAGGCAGGTATTGGCAGGTCCAATAGCTGTTGCAAGTATATCTGCCGTGGTGTTGACTCGAGTAAATCCGAGCCACGCACG
Source organism: Gammaproteobacteria bacterium (assembly GCA_033791305.1). Lineage (GTDB taxonomy): Bacteria > Pseudomonadota > Gammaproteobacteria > UBA9214 > UBA9214 > UBA9214. The sequence continues at coordinate 2,451 of JASJGW010000261.1, forward strand.
ACATGGTTGATGCCCTGATCGGCATCATCGACGACCACCGCCAGCTGATAGGCAATCAGCTTGTCTGCGCGTCTGACAATAAAATCACCCGCATCCGTCTGCAGTTGTTGGTACAGGCCGGCCTGTAGCCGGTCCTGCATGCTGATGGCCGTATTATTCACGCGTACACGGACGGAGCGGGGGCTGCGTCCTGTCGGTAAACCATTACGGCAAGTTCCGGGATAAATGGCGCCGGTCGGTGTCTGGACAGCGCTGTCAGCTACTTCCCTGCGGGTGCAGCCGCAGTCATAGAGGTATCCCTGCTGTTGCAGTTCGTCCAGTGCTTCCTCGTACAGGTGAGTGCGCTTGCTCTGATAGATGACCGGTCCATCCCATGTCATGTGCAGCAGTTCCAGTGTTCTTAATATATCATCCGCAGCGCCGGCGACTTCCCGCGGCGAGTCTATGTCTTCGACCCGGAGTAACCACTCTCCCTGATGATGACGGGCGTCAAGATAGCTGCCAACGGCGGCAACCAGGGAACCAAAATGCAGTGGTCCGGTAGGTGAGGGTGCGAAACGTCCGCGATAGCTGGCCAGTGTTTGCATTTATGGCAGGACGTTCATGGCATACCACGCAGGTTCCTTTACAGGTTGTGGAACAAAAAAGCCGGCAGGCGCCGGCTTCTTGGGATAATGGCAGGCCATAAACAGGCTACCCCATCTGTTTTTCCCGGATCTCATCAAGATATTTGCAATCAATGCACAGTGTGGCCGTGGGTCTTGCCTCAAGACGTTTGACACCGATTTCAACACCACATGCCTCACAGTAGCCGAACTCTTCGTTCTCAAGATTACGCATGGATTCATCAATCTTCTTGATCAGTTTACGTTCACGATCGCGAGCGCGTAACTCCATGCTAAATTCCGATTCCTGTGTTGCCCGGTCATTCGGGTCGGGGAAATTCGCGGCATCATCCTGCATGTGGTGGACGGTGCGATCCACCTCTTCCATCAGGCCACGTTTCCATGCAAGGAGAATATCCCTGAAATGCGCAACCTGTCTTTCGTTCATGTATTCTTCTCCCTTCTTCTCCTTGTAGGGGGCGATACCGGGTACAGGACCGATTTGTGATGTTGTTTTCCGTACAGGTTTTCTGGTGGCAGTCTTTTTCGCAGCGACCTTCCTCGGAGCAGATTTCTTCGATATGACCTTCTTTTTTGCTACGGTTTTACCGGGTGCGGCTTTCTTTGCGGCTGCTTTTTTGACTGTTTTCTTTTTCGCGATAGTCTTTTTAGTCGCCGCTGCTTTGCTCGTTACTGCTTTCTTCTTTGCCGCCATGTAGAATATCTCCAGCTTTGTCTGGTTTAACATGCTGTTTGAATTAGAAAAACCATTTAATCCCGGTTCTGTCTGCAGGTATTATTATTGCCGGGTACTGTTATTGGGGCGTTATTTATACGCCACTTTTACCATTAGTCAAGAACGGAAAACGGCTTGAAACAGGCTTCGCAACCGGCGTGTTGGCGGGGCGTACCCCCCCGGGACAAATTGATTAAGAAACTTTTATTGAGGAACTGGACGAAATGCAATCAAAATTACAGGCACTTTTGTTTGATGTTGACGGCACCCTGGCAGATACCGAGGAGGTCCATCGCCAGGCGTTCAATGCCGCATTTTCAGCAGCCGATCTGGACTGGGTCTGGAGTCATGATCTCTATCATGAGCTGTTATCCGTAACCGGTGGCAAGGAACGGATACGTTTTTACCTGGAGCGTGACCGGCCGGATTTTCAGTTGCCAGCAGATGCCGGTCAGTTTATCGCGCAATTGCATGCTAACAAGACCAAAATTTACGTCAGTATGCTAACGAAAGGTGAGGTGCCGTTGCGCCATGGCATTGAACGTCTGATCAGGGAAGCCCACGCAAGTGGCTTGCGGCTGGCCATTGTGACAACCACCACCCCCGCAAATGTCAGCGCCCTGTTTGAGCACAGTTTTGGCGTGCATGAAGATGAATGGTTCGAGGTCGTGGCAGCGGGCGGTGTGGTGCCTCAGAAAAAGCCGGCACCGGACATATACCTTTACGCCCTCGAAAAGATGGGGCTATCCGCGAGTGAATGTCTGGCGCTTGAGGATTCGGGGAATGGCTTGCTGTCGGCGCGTGCTGCAGGAATCGATGTCGTGGTAACAGTCAACCGGTATACCGAACATCATGATTTTGCAGATGCTGCGCTGGTACTTGATCATCTGGGTGAGCCAGCCAAGCCGTGCCAGATGATACAGGGCCGTTTGCAACCTGGTCCCTTCATCGATATGGATTATCTGCGCCGTCTGCACGCAGTTTGTCAGAAAGCATGACTGTAAGGACAGCAGAACGGATGCGGTTGATCCAGCCATTTCACGTCATGGCATTGCTGGCGCGTGCGCGTGAACTGGAAGCAACTGGCCGTTCCGTAATCCATATGGAAATCGGCGAGCCGGATTTTGTAACCCCGCAACCCTTGATCGATGCCGGCATCAGGGCGTTGCAGGACGGGCGCACGCACTACACGCCGGCGGCCGGCCTGTGGACGCTACGCGAAAAAATAGCCGGGTTCTACCAGACGCGTTATGGTCTTGCCGTCGAGCCGGAACGGATAGTGATTACCCCGGGCGCATCAGCAGCGCTGCAACTGGTATTGGCCGTACTGGTAAACACCGGTGATCATGTGCTGCTGGCGGACCCGGGTTATCCCTGTAACCGAAATTTTGTCCATCTGTTAAACGGTGAGCCGGTAGCTGTTCCGGTGGATGCAGCCAGCCGCTATCAGCCTGTGCCACAACAGGTCAGCGATTGCTGGACCGACCAGACCAGGGCCTTGCTGGTGGCATCCCCGTCCAATCCGACAGGTACCCTGCTGGATGACAATACCCTGCGGGAGTATCACAACATTACAGGGCGCAATGGCGGCAGCCTGATCGTCGATGAAATCTATCACGGGCTGACTTACGAGGGTCCGGCGCAAACGGCACTCGCCGTGTCGGATGACATCTTCGTTATAAACAGTTTTTCAAAATACTTTGGCATGACCGGCTGGCGGCTCGGTTGGCTGATTGCGCCACGCGAGGTGATTCCTGACATTGAAAAACTGGCACAGAACCTGTTTCTTGCCGCGCCAACACTGGCCCAGTATGCCGCACTGATGGCCTTTGATGACGAGGTGATCGCCATCCTTGATGCCCGCCGTGATGAATTCCGGTTGCGGCGGGACTATCTGCTGCCGGCGCTGCGTGATATCGGGTTTGAGATACCGGTTACTCCTGCCGGTGCATTTTATCTCTATGCAGATTGCAGTCGGTTTACCGATGACAGCTACAGCTTTGCAGAACGTCTGCTTGAGGAAGCGGGTGTCGCGGTGACGCCGGGTATTGACTTCGGCCGCAATCAGCCTGAAAGCCATGTGCGTTTTGCCTACACAACATCACTGGAGAACCTGCAGGAAGGTGTGCGTCGTCTGGCCGAAAAGCTGGGGTAATCAACAATCACCTGCTCTGCGGGTAGTTATTGATCGTGAATATGCAACAAAATTCGGCTGCAAAAATACACGGTATTGTGAATGCTGCTCAGGTACCTTGTGATCACAATTAATGCAAGGAGAAGGGATTCACGATGAACAGTCAGTCAAACATGTATTGCCAGAGCATGCCAGCCCGGCCGGAACAGAACCGACAGCTGCTACTGCTGGCATTGTTGTTAAAGTTCGCGCTGGTGCTGTTGCTCGGCTTCGCCTATGTCTGTATCAGGTGGTATAGCTGAGCAGGCATAAATTCCTGCTGTGGGAGCGGTTTCCAGCCACGATTTGTGCCGGGGGGGGCGGCGCTCCCACAGGGTGACGCCAGCATCTCAAACACTGTCCTTCAACTCTTCAACCCACATCGCCGTAGCACCTGCCACGGAAACCGGCATGGCCAGAAAGTTCACAAACGGAACCATGGTCATCAACAGTGAGCTGCCACCAAAGCCGTAGGCGAGTATGCGTCGCTGGCGCAGCAGTTGTCGTTGTTGCGAGAAATGCAGCAGGTGATTGGCCATCGGGTAGTCTATATATTCAATGACCAGCATCCATGCGCTGAACAGCGCCCATACAAATGGTGCAGCGAGGTTGATGCCGGGTATCAGGAACAGGATGCCAAGGGGTATTGCGCGGAGGATGAAATACAGCAGTTTGCGCAGCTCGGAGACAACACTCGGGATGATGTCTTTTGCCAGTGCCTTCCAGCCGCCGGTTTCGATGGGTTGCCCGGTGAGGTATTTTTCGACGGCTTCTGCCAGCATGCCATTAAAGGGTGCAGCGATCATATTGGTTATCAGTGAAAAAGTGTAAAAGATAATCAGTACACCGGCGATTGCAAACAGGGGCCATAGCAGGTAACGCAGCCAGTCCAGCCAGGATGGCAGGTAGCCGAGCAGCATGGTGATTAATATTTCCAGCCAGTGGGACAGTCCAAAGATTGCACCGGAAAACACAATTGTGCTGATGAGCAGAGGAATGGCGACGTAGCGACGCAAGCCGGGTTGGCGGATGAGGCGCAGACCTTCGAGCAGGTAATGCATGCCGGTTCGGTTGTTTTTCATGTTTGAGTTTCCAGTGCGTAAATCAAAATCTCTTGTGCAGTTCAGCGGTTGTATCGCGGATGCGATCTGCTCCTACAACTGTCGTGCCAGCAGTGCTGCTCCGTATGCCGCCTCCTGGTGCTCGGCCGCAACCACGGGGATGCCCAGCATCTGCGAGCGTATTGTACGCCAGGCGGCATTGTCTGCGCCGCCGCCGGTGGTGATGACCTTTTCCGGCCAGGGTGCGCCCAGCTCGGCCAGTTTTCGGTAACCACGCAATTCAATGTGGGCAATCCCTTCCAGAATTCCCTGGTAGAACAACACATCCCCGGCCGGTCTTGGCAGCAAGCGCGGTGCCAGGTCGGGGTCGTTGACAGGGAAGCGTTCGCCGTCAGCAAGCAGCGGATAATAATCCAGCCCGGTCAATTGGTTGACGGAGATCAGGGTTGCAAAATGTTCGATCTCATCGGTGTTGAAATACTGCTGCAACACCGCACCGCCACTGTTGGATGCCCCGCCGACCAGCCAGCCATCCCCGAGGCGGTGACTGTAGACGCCGTATTCCGGTGCAAAGACGGGGATAGCAGAGCGGATCTTAAGTACCAGGGTACTGCCCAGTGATGTCACCGCTTCACCGGCACGGGCACCCGTGGCGATAAAGCTGGCCGTGCTGTCAGTGGTGCCGCTGAGGATGCGTGTCTGTGCAGACATTTGCCAACGCTCACACCAGGCCGGGTCCAGTGTGCCGATAGGGTGGCCGGCGGGAATGACCCTGGGGAGCAGGGACATCGGCATATCCAGGTGTTGCAGCCAGGCGGGCCAGCGCCGGTTAATAATGTCGTAGCCCAGTTTCAGGGCGTTGTTCTCATCGGTGATTCCGAACTGCCCGGATAACCGTCCCAGCAGCCAGTCAGCCTGGTGCAGAGCATGGTGTGTGGTGCTGCATGCCGGCTGCTGCAATAGCCACAATCGCTTTGCCAGGCTGGCGCTGGCACTGCGGGCGGCCGTGTTGGCCGGTGCATGGCTGTCAATCTGTGCCGCCGCGTCGCTGGCCCGGGCATCGTTGTACATCAG
>JASJGW010000262.1:0-4790 GCA_033791305.1 Gammaproteobacteria bacterium
CTACTGGGATGTAGTCGATCATTGTTATTTGTGCGATATGTGCTACATGACCAAGTGCCCCTATGTGCCACCACATGAATGGAATGTGGATTTCCCGCACCTGATGTTGCGTGCCAAGGCGGTCAAGTTCAAACAGGGTAATGTACGGACCCGGGACCGCATCCTGACAGCCACTGATACCGTCGGTAAGCTGGCCGGTATTCCGATTGTGGCGCCGGTCGTGAATGCCATCAATAAAACCGGGGCAGGGCGCAAGCTGCTGGATAAGGTGCTGGGTGTGCACCCGGACGCCATCCTGCCCGAATATCATTCCCGGTCATTGCGCAAACGTATTGGCAAGGGGTCAGGTGATGCCGGGACGGCAGTTGCTGCCGGGCCAACCCGTGGCCGGGTCGTGCTGTTTGCCACCTGTTATGGCAATTATAATGAACCGGGCATTGGTCAGGATCTGGCGGCTGTTTTTCAGCATAACGATATCCTGCTGACACTGTCCCGCAAGGAACAGTGCTGCGGTATGCCGAAACTGGAGCTGGGCGACCTGGAGGCTGTCAAGGCCGCGCGGGACGCAAACATTCCCGGGCTGGTGAGGCTGGTGGATGAGGGTTGGGATATTGTAGCGCCGATACCTTCCTGCGTATTGATGTTCAAGCAGGAACTGCCGTTGATGTTCCCTGGAGATGGGGATGTAGCAAGGGTCCGTGATGCTATCTATGACCCGTTTGAGTATCTGATGTTGCGCCACAGGCACGGCCAGCTGAAGACTGACTTCAAGACATCGCTGGGTTCCATCTCCTACCATGTTGCCTGTCACCTGCGGGTACAGAATATCGGTATGAAGACGCGTGACCTGTTGCAGCTGGTGCCGGATACCACGGTTGAACCTATAGAACGCTGCTCCGGTCATGATGGTACCTATGCCGTTAAAAGCGAGTATCACAAAACCTCGATGAAAATCTGTCGTCCCGTAGTGAACAGTGTGATACGTGCAGCTGCCAGCCACTACTGCAGCGACTGCCCCATGGCGGGTCACCAGATCGAGAACGGACTGGATGACGGTAAGGCCCCGGAGCACCCATTGACCCTGCTGCGAATGGCATATGGGCTCTGACGGCAGCCGTTTCTGCCAGATAGTGATTCTCCACGGATAAATATCATGCAAAAGCTCACACGCGCTGACCTGTACAGTCTCGAACAATATGCGGAGAAACGGCGGGATATTCGTGCACAGGTGATGGCGCACAAAAAAAACCGCAAAGTTCACACAGGTCCGGTCGCGACACTTTATTTTGAGGACCGGATGACCATGCAGTACCAGATACAGGAAATGTTGCGGGTCGAGCGTATTTTTGAGGCCAGTGGTATTGAGGAGGAGCTGGGTGCCTATAATCCACTGATTCCGGATGGCAGTAACTGGAAGGCGACGTTCATGATTGAAGAACCGGACGTGGAAAAAAGGCCTGGGTTACTGGCCACTTTGGTCGGTATCGAAGACCGCGTCTGGGTGCGGGTCGATGGCAATGAACAGGTGTTCGCGTTTGCTGATGAAGACATGGATCGGGATACTGAAGAAAAAACCTCTGCTGTCCATTTTCTGCGGTTTGAGTTGTCTGAAAAAATGGTCGCAGACCTGAAGCAGGGGGCCTCGCTGGGCGTTGGTGTTGACCACCCGCACTATGTGTACGATGCCGAGCCTGTGGCTGAGCCGGTCCGCGAGTCCTTGCTCGCCGATCTTGACTGATTTTTCTGGGAATTGTTTGGTCTCTATCCAAAAAAACTCACGCCAAAGCTGCCGCTCATGTTCATGCCCCTTGTCTCCATCCCTGTAGACAAGACGGGTCGCATTGCCACGACCAGCGCGCTAAACTGCGCACCCAATGAAACCAGCCCCGCACATCAGCAGTTCTACCGGCAGGATTATTGCGGGGATGATATGCCTGCTGGTTGTTGCAGCACCTGCTGTATCCGCTTTTGATGATGAACCCACGGGGTGGGCGCCAGCGTACTCCGGGAAACAGGATGTCTGGCAGGAACAGGAGGTCGAGTTACCTGCCTATCCCATGAAAGACAATCTTCTTGAGGTGGATGCCGGTACAGAGGGGTTGCAGTACACGGTGTATCTGGATGAACCGTCGCTCATCAAGGTTGATAACAACATGGTGAGTTACACCGTGGTGCTGGTTTCATCAACCGGTGTCTGGAATGTCACTCATGAGGGCCTGCATTGTGGCGAGCGGAAATACCGTCGCTATGCATACGGGGTCAACGACCGGTGGCAGCCGCTGGTTGACTCCCCCTGGAAACCCTTGCGGGGCAAAGGGGCATATAGTTACCGCCTGGTGTTTTATGAAAAATTCATCTGCGATCCGACCCGGCTTAACCAGTCCGCCGGGCAGATACTTGACCGGTTCAGAGAAAACTGGCACGAACAAATGTAAGGAACCTGATTCAGACATGAACACGAGTAAACTGTCACCATGAGCACTGCATACGACGCCACAGCAATTGAAGTATTGAGCGGTCTGGATCCGGTGCGCAAGCGTCCGGGTATGTATACCGATACAGTGCGCCCCAACCACCTCGCCCAGGAAGTCATTGACAACAGTGTTGACGAGGCGTTAGCCGGACACGCAACACGCCTGGATGTGAAGGTGTACAAGGATGGCTCCCTGGAAGTCCACGACAACGGGCGTGGTATGCCGGTTGATATTCACCCGGAAGAAGGTGTGCCGGGTGTCGAAGTGGTACTGACACGGTTGCATGCCGGTGGCAAGTTTTCAGCCAAGAACTACCAGTTCTCCGGTGGTTTGCACGGTGTGGGTGTCTCTGTGGTGAATGCGCTCTCAAAGCACCTTGAAGTGTGGGTGCGCCGTGGCGGCAAGGAATACAACATGGCCTTTGCCGATGGTGAGAAGTCGTCATCACTGGAAGAGGTTGGCAAGGTCGGCAAACAGAATACCGGCACAACACTGCGGTTCTGGCCGGATCCGGAATATTTTGACTCTGCGAAATACTCGTTGCCGCGACTGAAGCACGTTCTGCGCGCCAAGGCAGTGTTGTGTCCGGGCTTGCAGGTAAGCTTCCATGATGAAGCGAGTGACGAGCAGCAGGAATGGTGCTATGCCGATGGTCTGCATGATTATCTCACCGGTGAACTGGGTGACACGCCGATACTGCCGGAAGAACCATTTGTCGGACGGATGGAAGGTAACAGTGAAAAAGCCGAGTGGGCGCTGGTATGGTTGCCGGAAGGTGGTGAACCGGTCGCAGAGAGTTATGTCAACCTGATACCCACGGTACAGGGTGGCACGCATGTTAACGGCTTGCGCATGGGATTGACGGAGGCAGTGCGTGAGTTTTGCGAGTTCCGGAACCTGCTGCCACGCGGGGTGAAACTCAGTCCCGAGGATGTGTGGGACAAGTGCAGTTACATCCTCTCTGTCAAGCTGGGTGATCCACAATTCAGCGGCCAGACCAAGGAACGCCTGTCGTCGCGTGAGTGTGCGGCATTTGTTTCCGGTGTAGTCAAGGATGCTTTCGGCTTGTGGCTTAATCATCACACCGAGGTGGGGGAGCGTATTGCCTGGCTGGCCATTGAAAATGCACAGTCGCGTCAGCGTGCCGGCAAGAAGGTGGTGCGCAAGAAGGTCACCACGGGGCCTGCGCTGCCGGGCAAGCTGGCGGATTGTACCTCGACGGACAGTGAGCGCTGTGAACTGTTCCTGGTGGAAGGGGATTCAGCCGGTGGTTCCGCCAAGCAGGCGCGAGACAGGATTTTTCAGGCGATCATGCCGTTACGGGGCAAGATCCTGAACACCTGGGAGGTGGATCCGTCGGAGGTGCTGGCATCACAGGAAGTACACGATATATCAGTTGCGATCGGTGTTGAACCGGGAGTAAACAATCTGGGCAAGTTACGTTACGGCAAGGTCTGTATTCTCGCAGATGCCGATTCTGACGGTGCACATATCGCGACCCTGCTCTGTGCACTGTTCCTGCGTCACTTCCATTCGCTGGTCGAGGCCGGCCATGTCTACGTAGCCATGCCGCCCTTGTATCGCATTGATGCTGGCAAAGAGGTCTTCTATGCCCTGGATGATTCCGAGAAACAGGGCATACTCGACCGGATAGCAGCTGAAAAGATCAGGGGGAAAGTGGTGGTGCAGCGTTTCAAGGGACTGGGCGAGATGAACCCGATGCAATTACGCGAGACCACGATTGCTCCTGAAACCCGCCGGCTGGTGCAGCTAACCATCGATGCAGGTGATGATACTCACAAGGTGATGGACATGTTGCTGGCGCGCAAGCGTGCCACGGACCGGCGCAGCTGGCTGGAAACCCGGGGCGACATGGCAGAAGCATAAACAATATCAATGTAGCCAGGATTCCGGTGCACTCTATCCGGGCTACACAAGCAGGTAATTCCCTATGGAAACACTCGAGATCGATTATGAAGGCATCGAACAGCTGCCACTGAAAACCTTTACCGAGAAGGCTTACCTGGACTATTCCATGTACGTCATCCTGGACCGGGCATTGCCGCATATTGGCGATGGACTGAAACCAGTACAGCGTCGTATTGTCTATGCCATGTCGGAGCTTGGTCTGCTGGCTGCGGCCAAGCACAAAAAATCAGCGCGAACGGTCGGTGACGTGCTGGGCAAGTTTCATCCACATGGTGACTCTGCCTGTTATGAAGCCATGGTACATCTGGCTCAGCCCTTTACCTGTCGCTATCCGTTGATTGACGGTCAGGGCAACTGGGGTTCTCCCGATGACCCCAAGTCCTTTGC
>JASJGW010000263.1:0-9084 GCA_033791305.1 Gammaproteobacteria bacterium
GGACTCGTAAAACTCCAGCATGGTGAATTCCGGATTATGCCGTGTCGACAGGCCCTCATTGCGAAAGTTGCGATTAATCTCATAGACCCGTTCATAACCACCGACTACCAGGCGCTTTAAATACAGTTCCGGGGCAATACGCAGGAACAGGTCCATGTCCCGCGCATTGTGGAAGGTCGAAAACGGCCGCGCCGTCGCCCCGCCCGGTATCGCCTGCATCATGGGGGTTTCAACCTCAAGGAAATCCTTCCCGTTCAGGTAATCGCGTATGTATTGCACAACGCGACTGCGCATGAGAAAGGTGTTGCGCGACACCTCGTTCATAATGAGATCGACATAGCGCTGCCGGTAACAGGTTTCCTGGTCGGCCAGGCCGTGGAACTTTTCGGGTAATGGCCGTAAGGATTTTGTCAGCATGCGAATGGCATCTGCGCGTACCGACAATTCACCGGTTTTCGTTTTAAACAGGGCACCCTCTGCACCAATGATATCTCCAACATCCCAGGTCTTGAAATTCTGGTACACGCCTTCAGGCAGGGCATCACGCTGCAAGAAGAGTTGAATACGCCCGGACATGTCCTGCAACTGGATAAAGCTGGCCTTGCCCATTACCCGCTTGGCCATCAGCCGGCCGGCCACATTGACACGTATGGGTTCCGCCTCCAGTACATCATTGTCTTTCTCGCCATACTCGGCATGCAGCTCGCCGGCAACCGCATTGCGGCGGAAATCATTCGGAAAGGCATTGCCGTCCTTGCGCAATGCATCCAGCTTGGCGCGCCGTTGTGCGATGAGCGAGTTTTCGTCCGAGTCTGTCATAGTCTGTCTGTTCAGTAAGATTCAGGAAAATCAGCGGCGCCCTGCACACCGCATGTTACAGCCCGCTCTTCAAGCTGGCCTCGATAAACTGGTCCAGATCACCATCCAGTACCGCCTGGGTATTACCCACTTCAACGCTGGTACGCAGGTCCTTGATACGGGACTGGTCAAGTACGTAGGAGCGAATCTGGCTGCCCCCGCCGATATCGGACTTGGTCTCTTCAAGCGCCTGCTGGTCCACACTGCGTTTCTGTATCTCCAGCTCGTACAGCTTGGACTTGAGCTGCTTCATTGCCGTTGCCTTGTTCTTGTGCTGGGAACGGTCATTCTGGCACTGTACGACAGCACCGCTCGGTTCATGGGTGATACGCACCGCCGATTCAGTGCGATTCACATGCTGTCCACCGGCGCCACTGGCACGGTAAACATCAATTCTCAGGTCTGCCGGATTGATATCAATGTCAATGTCATCATCAATCTCTGGCGAAACAAATACCGCGGCAAATGAAGTGTGCCGGCGATTACCGGAATCAAACGGTGATTTCCTGACCAGTCGATGCACACCGATTTCGGTACGCAGCCAGCCGAACGCATAGTCACCGTCAATCTTCACAGTGGCACTCTTGATGCCCGCCACTTCACCGGCAGAGACCTCGATCAATTCTGTCTTGAAGTCGTGGCGTTCAGCCCAGCGCAGGTACATCCGCAACAACATCTCAGCCCAGTCCTGCGCCTCGGTACCACCGGAACCGGACTGTATATCCAGGAAGGCACTGCTCTCGTCCATTTCACCGGAAAACATGCGACGAAATTCCAGCTTCGCGATATCTGCCTCCAGCGAGTGTACATCCTCCTCGACAGCATCCAGTGTCTCCTGGTCATGCTCCTCGGCAGCAAACTCCAGCAATTCACTCGCATCGAGCAGGGCCTGCGACATGTTATTCAGCGTCAATACGACTTCTTCAAGGCGCACCCGTTCGCGCCCAAGCCCCTGGGCACGCTCGGGATCGTTCCAGATTTCGGGGTCTTCCAGCTCGCGGATAACCTCCGTCAGCCGTTCATGCTTGCTATCGAGGTCAAAGATACCCCCTGAGAGAGGCTGCTCTCCCGTCGAGGTCTTTTATCTGGTTGCGTATCGAGGTCAGGTCAGACATGTGTAAGAGTCTATTCGTAAAGGAAATTTGAAGCGCGCCATGATACTACTGTTAGCCGGGTGAGACTACCGGGAAAAGTGATGCGCTTCGCAAGCCCAGCACACCTGCAAATTCTCATTTCGCTTCCATATATTCGACAATCAACTGCGGGCTCACGATCCCCCGGAATTCATTCACGTCAAGCCGGTAGGCCAGGTGTACCTGCTGGCGGCCTCCGGGCAATACTTCCGTGTTGAAGGCAATACCATCGATCTGGCAACTACCACGCTCGGGAGTCAACGTCATCTTCAGATGCCGCTGACCCACGACACGGTGGCTCACCACATTAAAGTCACCTTCGAACAAAGGTGCCGGAAAACCCTGCCCCCAGGGGCTGGCATCACGTAACAGCTGCGCAGTCTCCAGTGACAGCTCCTGCTCTGACAGCTCACCGTCAGAGTAAATCACACCGCTGAGATCATCCCTGGAAAGATGCCGTGACACTTCTTTATCAAAGGCCGCGGCAAATGCCGGGTAATGGTCTTCCGGCAGACTCAGGCCGGCGGCCATGGCATGACCACCAAACTTTGCAATGAGATCAGGGTGGCGGGCGGCCACAGCATCCAGCACATCACGAATATGCAAGCCGGTGACCGAGCGGGCCGACCCTTTTAATTCACCGGGACCACTGCGGGCAAAAGCAATGACCGGCCGGTGAAAACGTTCCTTGATACGGGCCGCAAGTATACCGATCACCCCCTGGTGCCACTCCGGGTCAAACAGGCACAGTCCCACCGGTAACTGCTCATCGTCGAGCTTTAAATCGGCAATCGCCGCCAGTGCCCGGGCTTGCATGTCTGACTCGATCTCCTTGCGCTCGCGGTTCAGCCCATCCAGCCGGGCAGCCATCTGGTCGGCTGTTGCGGCATCCTCGGTGAGCAGACACTCGATGCCAACCGACATATCATCAAGACGCCCGGCAGCATTCAGCCGGGGGCCCACGACAAAACCGAGATCGGCGGCAACAATGCGCGACAGGCTGCGGCCTCCAACCTCCAGCAAGGCACGTATGCCCGGAACACAGCGGCCTGCGCGCATGCGCTGAATGCCCTGCTGCACCAGAATGCGGTTATTACGATCCAGCGGCACAACATCCGCCACCGTTCCCAGGGCCACCAGGTCGAGGTATTGCGCAAGATTGGGTTCAGGAATCGCTTCCTGTTCAAACCAGCCCTGTTCACGCAATCGGGCCCGCAGCGCCAACATGACATAAAACGCCACACCCACACCGGCAAGATGCTTGCTGGGGAAGCTATCACCGACGAGATTTGGATTGACGATCGCATCGGCTGCCGGCAACTGCTCACCGGGAAGATGATGATCGGTAATCAGCACCCTGATGCCCTGTTGCTTCGCGGCCGCCACACCATCGACACTGGAAATGCCGTTGTCCACCGTCACGATAAGGTCCGGCTGCAACGCTGCTGCCACCGCCACGATCTCGGGCGTCAGTCCATAGCCGTATTCAAAACGGTTGGGGACCAGATAATGTACCTGCCTTGCCCCCATGGCATGTAACGCACGCAGGCACAGGGCACAACTGGTGGCACCGTCGGCATCAAAGTCACCGACGATCACGATGCATTGACGATTTGCAATCGCGTCCTGCAGCAGGTTCACTGCCGCCGGGAGTCCACTCAATTCTGCAGGCGGTATTAACCTGCCGAGTGAAGTATCAAGATCATCCGCTGTTTCGACAGAGCGTCCGGCATAGACCCGCCGCAGCACCGGATGCAGGTCCGCAGGAAACTGCCCAACAGATGCGCGATTACGCTGCACGATACACCTGGTCATTGTTTACCCCTGTCCTCGAAAAAACGGCTGCGTTTCCAGAAGCAGCGTTGCAGTTGCCGGTTTGTCATATAGCGGAATCCGTTACAGGGATAAATCTCCAGTGCAGACACCCGCCCGTCTCTGATGGCCGCCAGCAATGGGACAAACCAGTGTTGTTCCAGTTGCTGCAACGCATCAACCCAGCTTCCAATATCACCATACCGGGTTGGCCCGTCCAGCACATCATTCACCAGCAGCGACAGCCCGTCGTCCGCCTGTGCCAGCAACTCATCCACATCCGCCGGCACATCCGACCGTGCAATGCCTGCCTGTTGTGCCAGACCCATCCCGAGGGGATGGTCAGTGATCACCTGGTCTGCACGGGTCTGCAATATTGCCGGCAGCAGGCCGCCACCCCAGAACCACAGGCTGTTAATCGCAGGCTCGCCACGCTGCTCGCGGGCACTATTCACCGGGTGTGCATGGAACAGCATTTGTATCTCATTTAGCAGTGCATGCCAGTCAGCTGCTGCATCTCCCTGTGGCAGGCAGGGGTCTATCACTCGCCCGGCAACATGTCCAATCGGTGTGGTTGTGATACCCGGAGCAGCCGGCAGCGACAGGTACCAACGCTGCGGCCGGGGTGCTGTCAGCCGCCAGCCACGCTCAGCGTAGTACTCATTGAACGCTGCGACCAGGTCATCGGCCTCCTCCTGCGTCACGGAAAAACCATGGCTGTCGAACAGGCGCAGGCTGCTCTGGTCCGCACGCAGATGCACCGGATCAGCACGTAGCAGGTAACCGGGACTCTGCTCGCAGGTGTCGGACAAATACGTCAGGGAGGCAAGCGGTAACGAACTGTGCTGCCCGTCTTCCAGGCCAAACCAGTGACACAGTGTCGAATCCAGGTCCATACCACCGGACTGTTGCACCTTGCTGCGGGACAGCAACCTGTCAAGTGCCAGCGGGCGTGGTACAAGATAATCAGAGACCAGGGGATCTGAATCCGGACCGTGCAATCCCGGTATAAGCAACGCAAGGTGTCGACCGTTTACAGGCAAGGCCAGAAACCTGTCAGGACATATTCTTCAGAATGGCATCTTTGACTGCACCGAGTTCGGCATCGATCGTCAGCATTTCATCGCTACACTGCTTGATAGCCGTATCCGGGTCTTTCAGGCCATGGCCGGTCAAGGTGCAGACAACACTGCTGCCTTCCGGGATCTTGCCTGACTTGATGTCCCTCAGGGCACCCGCCACCGAGGTGGCAGAAGCCGGCTCACAGAAAATACCCTCTTTTGAGGTCAGCAATCTTTGCGCTGCGAGGATTTCCTCATCCGTACATTCGTCAAACCAGCCACCGGACTCTTCATTGACCTTCCAGGCATAGTCCCAGGACTGGGGATGTCCGATGCGAATGGCCGTAGCAACCGTTTCCGGGTGATCAACCATCTCCCCGCGCATAAATGGTGCGGCACCGCTGGCCTGGTAACCGACCATGACAGGCCGTTTGTCGGTCACGGCCTTGCCGCCATATTTGCACCGGCCTTCACAGAAGCCACAGGCCGCTGTGACACAGACGCTATCGTGCTGTGCATACTCGCTGTAACCAATCCAGTGGGCCGTAATATTACCGGCATTACCAACCGGCAGGCAGTGGAAGTCCGGGGCACGCCCCAGTTCATCGACAATCTCGAACGCGGCTGTTTTCTGCCCCTGCAATCGATACGGGTTAATGGAGTTCACAATGGTGACCGGTGCATGGTCAGCGACCTCCTTGACCAACGCCATGCCGGCATCAAAATTACCACGTATCTGGATCACTACCGCGCCGTGAATCATCGCCTGAGCCAGCTTGCCCAGCGCGATCTTGCCTTCCGGGATCAGTACAAAGGCAGTTATACCTGCGCGCGCGGCATAGGCAGCAGCAGCCGCCGAGGTATTGCCGGTGGAGGCACAGATAATGGCCTGGCTGCCTTCTTCAACGGCACGGGTCACCGCCATGGTCATACCGCGGTCCTTGAAAGAACCGGTTGGATTCAGGCCCTCGTACTTGATATAAAGTTCGACATCCTTGTCGATTTCACCCGGTATGTTTTCCAGTCGTATCAAAGGTGTATTACCTTCGCCAAGGCTGATCACGCGGGTATCCGCAGAGACCGGCATGCGATCGCGGTAATGCTCAATCAGGCCGCTATAACGTGTTGCAGTAGACATGCAGTTATTCCTTCGTATGAAAAATCATGACTCTTCCGCAGAAGTTGTGGATAGCCTCAGAAAAATAATAATCTCGCCAAGCCGCCAAGTGCGCGAAGAAATCATTAACTTTACTTTCTCTTTGCGTGCTTTGCGTCTTTGCGTCTTTGCGAGAGTTTCATCAAGCCCTGCTTCAATCAGTCGCAGTTCAGGTGTTCCAGCCGGATGCGCATGATATCACCATGGATGCTTTCCAGTGTTTCAATCTGTCCGATGGCCGCATTCATCTGCCGTTCCTGGACCACATGCGTCAGCAAAATAATGGATGCCTCATCGACGCCAACCGGCGGTTCTTTCTGCAGTATGGCCTCGATACTGATGCCGCTGTTGCCAAGAATGCTGGCAACCTCGGCCATCACGCCCGGCTTGTCCGATACCTGCATGCGCAGGTAGTACGCCGTTTCAACCTCATCCATGGCAAGAACGGGGATATCGGCGATGGCATTTGGCTGAAACGCGAGATGGGGAACACGGTTGCCCGGGTCAGCTGTCAGCGTACGCACGATATCCACGATGTCCGCAACCACGGCTGAGGCCGTCGGCTCTGCACCGGCACCCGCACCATAGTACAACGTCGGCCCGACTGCATCGGCATTGACCAGCACCGCATTCATCACGCCATCCACATTCGCTATCAGGCGACGTTCCGGAATCAGGGTAGGATGTACCCGCATCTCTATGCCCTGCGCCGACCGCCGGGTATAACCCAGGTGTTTGATGCGATAACCGAAGGCCTCGGCATACGCCACGTCCTCGCGGGTAATGCGGCTGATACCCTCCGTGTAAACCTTGTCGAACTGCAGGGGAATACCAAAGGCAATGGATGCCAGGATGGTCAGCTTGTGGGCCGCATCGATCCCCTCGACATCAAACGTCGGATCGGCCTCGGCATAACCCAGTGCCTGCGCTTCTTGCAGCACATCGGCAAAGTCCCGCCCCTTGTCGCGCATCTCGGTGAGAATAAAATTACCGGTGCCGTTAATGATACCGGTCAGCCACTCGATTTTATTGGCAGAAAGGCCCTCGCGCAGGGCCTTGATGATCGGGATACCACCGGCAACGGCCGCTTCGAAGGCCACCATGACACCCTTGTCCTGTGCCGCGGCAAAGATCTCGTTGCCATGCATGGCAATCAGCGCCTTGTTGGCAGTGACCACATGCTTGCCATTGGCAATCGCCTGCAACACCAGCTCACGTGCCGGTTCATAGCCACCGATGAGTTCCACCACGATCTCGACATCGGGATTCTCTACGAGTGCAAACGCATCGTCACTGACATCTATTGCATCAATACCCGGCAACCCGCCCGGGTCATATTCACGCGCCGCGGCATGACTGACAAGAATACCGCGACCGGCACGCCGGGTGATTTCTTCTGCATTGCGGTTTAATACATTAAATGTACCACCACCCACTGTGCCGAGGCCCAGCAGGCCAACCTTTACCGGATTCAACTGAATTACCCTCCTGAAGCGATTTGATTGAGATCCCTGTTAAACATGTCCCGAATACAACGAATGGCCTGCCGGGTGCGGTGCGGGTTTTCAATCAGGCCGAACCTGACAAAATCATCACCATATGAACCAAACCCGATCCCGGGTGAAACAGCAACCTTGGCATCGCTTAACAGTTTCTTGGAAAATTCCAGGGAGCCCGTATCCTGGTAGGGTTTCGGTATCTTTGCCCACACGAACATGGTTGCCCTGGGGACGTCCACCGGCCAGCCCAGTGAATGCAGGCCGTCACACAATACGTCACGGCGCTCGCGATACATGTTGGCAATGTCTGTTACGCAATCCTGCGGTCCTTCGAGTGCAGCAATCGCGGCCACCTGGATCGGTGTAAACATCCCGTAATCCAGGTAAGACTTGATACGCGTCAAGGCGGCAACCAGCGTCTCGTTGCCGCACATAAATCCAACCCGCCAACCCGGCATATTGTAACTCTTGGACAGGGAGAAAAATTCCACGGCAACATCCATGGCGCCCTCGACCTGCAGGATAGACGGTGCCTTGTAGCCGTCAAACACCAGGTCTGCATAGGCCAGGTCCTGGATAACCCAGATTTCGTGTTCGCGCGCGATGGCGACCACCTTCTCGAAGAATTCCAGCTCCACACACTGGGTCGTCGGGTTACCCGGAAAATTCAACACCAGCATCTTGGGCTTGGGCCAGGAGTCCTTGATGGCCTTTTCCAGCTCGGCGAAAAAATCCACCCCCGGACGCAACGGCACATGCCGGATATCGGCACCGGCAATGGCGAAACCATAGGGATGGATCGGGTAAGCCGGATTCGGTACCAGTACGGCATCGCCGGGACCCACGGTTGCCAGCGCCAGGTGCGCCAACCCCTCCTTGGAACCAATGGTGACGATTGCATGCCGCTCCGGGTCCAGGTCAACATCGTAGCGCCGCTGATACCAGTCACAAATGGCCTTGCGCAGGCGTGGAATTCCACGGGAAAGCGAATAACGGTGGGTATCACCCCGCTGGGCTGCCTCGGTCAGCTTGTCGACAATATGCCGGGGGGTTGGCTGGTCCGGGTTGCCCATGCCAAAATCAATAATATCCTCGCCGCGCGCGCGCGCCGCCGCCTTCAACTCATTGACAATATTGAAAACATACGGGGGCAGCCGTTTGATGCGGGCGAATTCTTCTATCACTCTGGTAACCGTTTATTTCTTTGTATATGAAGAGATTACAGCAATTCCCCGGACCTGCCAAACTTACTAACGCGAACCCTGATTAGCCGACTTCAGCTTGTCTGTGCACATTCACGACAAGGCGCTGGCACGCCGCGGTAGCCACTCTACCACAAGAGCCAGTAACGCAGACGTGGATGTGCACAGACAATCCCGGAGGGAGCCGCAATGACGGCCCGGCTCGGTGTTGCGACGCTTGACAAGGGAATGGCCATTGCCTGCGAGCCGCGCCTCGACCCGAACCGTCATTGGTGCTCTGAGTGGCGGATAATCAGGGTTCGCGTTTGTAACTTGTCACTCCAGCCCTGCCTGAGTATCTTTCAGCTATGCGTTTTTCTAAGG
>JASJGW010000264.1:0-4392 GCA_033791305.1 Gammaproteobacteria bacterium
CTGGACCAGGTCATCGAGGCGATGAAGGCTTCGAATACCACCAGTCACGCGGGCCACTAACGGTCAGGCCAGCATGATGTAAGCAAGCGGGTGCCCCATAACAAAGTTGGGGGCGCCCGCTTTTATTGTTATCAGAATATCCGGATAACGTCAGGGTTCGACGCACTGCATGAGACGGCTATCCGGGACCATCAGAAGAATCGTTTTCATCTGCAACACGCTCACCGAGCGCGTCGGTGAACTTACGATTGATAACTGAGAGAGGAGAATCGGAGATGTCACTACCGCAACCTGGAAGAGAGAGCTCTTTTATGTGCTGGAGAATCACGGCACTCGTCGGGGTGTTGGCCGCCTTGCTGGTGACTTCATCGTTTTCGGCCAGAGCCGATGCCCTGCCGTCATGGAACGACGGTGCTGCCAAACAGGCAATCGTGAAGTTTGTAGCAGCGGTCACTGACAAGACGGCGCCTGGTTATGTACCGCCCGAGCAGCGCATCGCCACCTTTGATAACGACGGCACGCTGTGGCCTTCGCACCCTATGTACACGCAGCTTGCCTTTGCGGTGGAGCGAATAAAAGCGCTGGCGCCCAAGCACCCGGAGTGGAAGACCAAGCAGCCCTTCAAGGCAGTACTCGAAGATGACCATGAGGCGCTGGCAGCGGCGGGGCAGCATGGGATAGTGGAACTCGTCATGGCGTCTCACGCGGGTATGAGTACCACGGAGTTTGAGGCCATTGTGACTGACTGGTTTGCCAAGGCGCGTCACCCGCGCTTCAAGCGGCGCTATACCGAGTTGGCGTACCAACCCATGCTGGAGCTCCTCGCGTTTCTGCGGGACAATGGTTTCAAGACGTATATTGTTTCCGGTGGCGGTGTCGAATTCATGCGGCCCATGACCCAGGCGGTCTACGGTATCCCACCGGAACAAGTGGTGGGCTCGACGATTAAAACAAAATACGAAGTCCAGAACGGCAAGCCGGTGCTGATGCGTCTGCCGGAGCTCGATTTCAATGATGACAAGGACGGCAAGCCTATAAGTATCAACAAGTTTATTGGCAAGCGGCCCATTGCGGCCTTCGGTAATTCCGCCGGTGACCGTGAAATGCTCCAGTGGACTGGTGGGGGTAACGGCTCGCGGTTAATGATGCTAGTGCTCCACGACGATGCCAAGCGCGAATATACCTATGGTCCAGCCAACGGGTTGCCGGCTACCAAGTTCGGTACATTTCCTCCGGCATTAATGGAAGAGGCGGGCAAACAAGGCTGGGTCGTGATCAGTATGAAGAAAGACTGGCGGCGTATTTTTGCGTTTGATAAGTAATCCGGTGACACCCATGAAGGTGTTTTTTGCATAAAGACAAACAGACACAGGAAGGAGAAAATAATGAATAATCAGCATAAGCAGGCAGGCTTCGCCCGGTATGCGGCAACATTAATAATTGGTTTGGCCGCATCGTGTTTTGTGAGCCCGTTACTTGCTGCTGGTAAACCCAACATCCTCGTCATCTTCGGCGACGATGTCGGCATGTGGAACGTGGGTGCCTACACGCACGGCATGATGGGTCGTACGCCCAACATTGACCGCATCGCTAAGGAGGGTATGCTCTTTACCGATCACTATGCCCATCCGAGCTGCACGGCAGGACGTGCCGCTTTCATCACTGGGCAATACCCCATTCGCACCGGCATGACTACCATCGGCATTCCCGGTTCGACGCTGGGATTGCAGAAAGAGGATCCGACCCTGGCCGAAGTGTTGAAGCCGCTTGGCTATGCCACTGGTCAGTTCGGCAAGAACCATCTTGGCGATCGCAACGAGTTTTTGCCGACGGTACACGGCTTCGACGAATTCTACGGTAACCTGTATCACCTTAATGCCGAGGAAGAGCCGGAGCAGCTCGACTATCCCGGCGTCAAGAACCCTGCCTTCAAGGAAAAGTTCGGCCCGTGCGGCGTGTTGCACTGCTGGGCAACGGACAAGATCGACAAAACCAACGATCCCAAGTTCGGCCGCATGGGCAAGCAGAGTTGTGAAAACACCGGCCCGCTGACTCGCGAGCGCATGAAAACCGTGGATGGCGAGTTCCTCAAGGCGACCGAAGATTTCATCGAACAGAGTGTCAAAGACGACAAGCCATTCTTCGTCTGGTTTAACCCCACCCGGATGCACATCTGGACACACGTACCCAAGGAGTATATCCAGAAAGCTGTGGATGAGGGGCGTCCGGATATCGATGTTTACCGCGCCGGTATGTTTCAGCACGACGAGCAGGTCGGTCAGCTGCTGAAGAAGCTGGACGACATGAAGATTGCTGATAACACCATCGTGATCTATTCGACTGATAATGGGTTTGAGCTGATGCTTTGGCCAGACGGAGGCTATTCACCGTTCAGGGGTGAGAAGGGCACTACCTGGGAAGGTGGCGTGCGCGTCCCCATTATGGTGCGCTGGCCCGGCAAAATTGCACCGGGAAGCAGTTCCAACGGGATCCAGAGCCACGAGGACCTTTATGCGACCCTTGCTGCTGCTGCCGGCGAGACAAAGCTCAAAGAGGAACTACTCAAGGGCAAGAAGCTGGGCGGTACGACCTACAAAGTGCATCTCGATGGTTACAACAACCTGGATCACTGGACCGGCAAGACCGACAAATCTGCCCGCAATCAGTACTTCTACTATGATGAGAACGACCTGACCGGTTTACGTGTTGGGGACTGGAAGATGTCCTTTGCGGTCAAGAAGGAAGGACTATGGTGGAATCAACTCGTCTATCCGCGAGTCCCTTACCTGTTCAACCTGCGCATGGATCCTATGGAGCATATGGATCAGGAGTCACACGAGTTTGGCTATATCGGCCGCAAACTTTTCGCACAGAAAATGTGGACTTTAATTCCAGCCCAGGGGGTTCTGGCTAAGCATGTCGAAACGCTGCAAAAGTTCCCGCCGCGGCAGCGGGCGGAGTCCCTGAGCATGGAGAAGGCAATGGATACGCTGATGAAATCGTTTGAACAGGATGCCGCGGGAATGCAATAGATAGCAGACCTCTGGTGTTTGTGGGGCGGTGCTCAGGATCGCGCAGCGGACAGTACTGCAACATGAATATATTGAAAGGGTGAATTTGTGGGTGTCCGCAATTAGCTTAGAATTGAATTTGTGGGTGTCCATAATCTTTGTCCATAATCTCTCCGTATTAGCTTTTACCCGGAAGCAGTAGCGTGCATTTTATTCACCGCCTAGAAATATAATGCACCAAAAAGTGTAAAGCCCTGGTAACTATCAGAAACAGATCCTTTCCAGTCATCATCGAATATTTCGAAATCGGTACCGAACCTGGCAAAGCCTGCGCCTAAAGATAAATTGTTCAATACTCTGTACTCGGTATTTATTTCATGATTATATAAAGCTCCCCCGGAAGGAATCTTCAAGTTCAATGAAGAATGCTTCGGTGAGATAGTGAACAGACCATTTGGGCGTAATCGCATAAGCCATCCGCAGGCCAAACACAGGTAATGGCGCGGTAGCACCTGCCGACTCGGCTTTGCCACCGCCATCAACGGAGAAGTTCAGGTCATAAGTCGTTATGTTGATGCCTGCTGACAGACTCAGCTCAATCTTGGGGGTGTGATAAAAAGAGTATGCATAAGCAATTTTGTATAATGTGTGGTCGATTTCCGAACGAAGTGTCTCACTGGCAGCATAATTCTCTTCACCGATTGTCAGATCCAGCGAAATTGTTCGCGTGCCTTTTCGATCTATATTAAATGCGGTGAAATCAATTCGGTGCCTGCCGTTGAACCTGTAATAGGCATCGATCCTCGGGATAGTATCGCTTGATTCGCCGCCGAGGTCACGCTGGTAGTCGATGGACGTGCCTAACCCTCCACTTGCGTTTACGCTAAACTGGGTGTCAGCTCTTTTTATACTGTAGGCGCCCATTCGTAGCATATATTTATCAGGAAAAGCAAAACCGGTTTCGTTGTCTTCTGCTACAGCATTATTAAAAACTGATGCTGAAACTACTGCAGCAATAAGAGCAGGTGTCACGATTGATTTTTTTACAGGGTTTAATTTAATCATCTTGATGTTCCCACATTAATACCCATGAAATTATTTCTTATGTCGCATAAGAGTTTTTATATAATATCAGGATTAGTTGCAAGCGCTATACACTATCGTTTATATTAAAGAGAGCTGGTTCTGAATATTTTCCCGGCTGCAGTTATATTTCGTAACCGGGCATGTATCAAAGAAACGTGCCATACGCGATAACATGTAAGCGTTACTACTTGTAAAGGAGATTACATGATGAACCTCGAAATTATTTCCCTGCTACTTATCCTGTTTGCGGTGACCATCATCGTTTGGGGCATTGCAGTTGTTCATACCTTGCCGG
>JASJGW010000265.1:0-5917 GCA_033791305.1 Gammaproteobacteria bacterium
TGTGCTATTAGAAATATTGTATAACATATTGTTATTATTTATGAATATGAGCATTAATTGCCGGGCGTTGACGGGGTTGAGGCATGCAGGAGAATAGTTGTGGGGGTGAGCCATTTGCGCTGCGTGTCATTGGCGACACCATGGCGCCGGAGTTCAATGACGGCTGCATCATTATTATCGATCCCTCAGGTGTCGTAAAAGACGGCTCCTATGTATTGGCGCGCCAGGGTGAAGAATACGTTTTCCGCCTGCTGGAGTTTGGTGAAGGCGTGTATTATCTGAAGACGCTGCAAGCAGGGCACGAAGTCATCGAGCTGCCTGATCTCACAGCGGTTGAAGGGGTAATTATCCAGCAGGGTGCCCGGCGGCGTGCTGACCGGAAGCACTATAGCTGAGTGCGGCAGTTGGGAGCGTTGTGCCCAGCAATAACAGTGCATTGACCTGATGGGTACGCTGTACTTTACCCATCCTGCCTTAAATGCAGGTGTTGTATTAACGTAGGTTGAGCCACAAGATACGTTGCGCTGTTTTATTGACCGACTTATTTCTCCGGTGCTATCTGGTCAGGACGTAAGCGTGCTGTAAAAAACTCGTCTGCGACATCAACGGGTACCTTGTGACCGGTGGCGTCGACGAGCGGCAATTCGTAGTCATTCCAGCCACGCAATCCCGTTTTCATCGAACTGACTTGCCGGTAACCCAGCAGCTGCATTGTGAAGGCGGCGAGGGCGCTGCGGTTACCCGAACGGCATGCAACGACGACAGCATGGTCGCGCGCCTCAACCAGTTCCCTGATTGTTTCCTCGTAACCATACTCACAGGCTGACTCGAGTATGCCGCGGGGTACATGCAGCGAATCCTGTATGTGCATGGCAGAAAATTCATCCGGCTCACGTATATCCAGTATGAGTGGCCGCTGATCGCTGTCATTCATTTTATCGTCAATATCCCATGGGAATTCTTCTGTGATATTGGCGAGGGTTTCTGCTACCAGGTCGGTGAAGCGTTTCATGGACGGGTCTAACTATCGTGACATGGCAGAGGATCAGTCATTGTTGCGGGTCGTGCGCAGGCCCTGTTCGAC
Organism: Gammaproteobacteria bacterium; assembly: GCA_033791305.1. GTDB lineage: Bacteria > Pseudomonadota > Gammaproteobacteria > UBA9214 > UBA9214 > UBA9214. The sequence continues at coordinate 1,085 of JASJGW010000265.1, forward strand.
GGCAATGACAGCGGCTTCAACACGTGAATGGATACCGAGTTTGCGGAGAATGGATTTTACATGCAGTTTTACAGTGCCATCCGAAATACCGAGGTTACGGGCAATGACCTTGTTGCTCTGGCCCTCAGCCAGCAGTGCCAGGATTTCATTTTCGCGTGGTGTCAATTTGGCAAAGGGGCTTTCTTCTTCCGGGGCAATACTGTCGCCCTGAACTACGCGGGCAAGCACCGGGGCCAGGTCAGGCGCTACTACGGTCTTGCCGGCAACGATATCCCGCAGTGCCAGAACCAGTTGATCAGGTTCCATGTCCTTGAGAAGATAGCCTTGGGCACCGCTGCGTAATGATTCAACGAGATCCCGTTCGTCGCTGCTGGTCGTTAACATGGCCACCGGGTTGGTGAAACCGTTCTTGCGCAGCTGGCGTAATACCTCCATACCGTCCATTTCCGGCATTCGCATATCCAGCAAAACCACATCAGGTTCAAGTTCTGTGGCAAGACGCAGACCCTCCTGTCCGCTGCCTACTGCGGCAAGTACATTGATATCCCTGCGGCTCAGCAGGCTTTCCAGCCCTTCACGAAACAGGGTGTGATCGTCGACTAGCAATATGTTCAGGCTCATGACGGCTTATTCTGGTTCTCTGGTTGATTAAGTTCAAGAACGATACGTGTACCTTCACCCGGCTCGCTTTCCACCCGCAGGGTACCACCCATGCTGGCTGCACGCTCCTGCATAATTGACAGGCCAATATGTTCGCCCGGTGAACCGTAGATTTGTTTGTTGATACCGACGCCATCATCTTCAATAAGAATTTGGCATTTTCCCTTGATATCGTCACGTAGCATAATGCGTACAGTGTTGGCTTCACTGTGCTTTCTTATATTCCAGAGCGCTTCCTGGATTATCCGCAGTATCTGGGTTTCGTTTTCCTTTGGAAGTGTAGCGCTTGACCATTCTTTCTGCAGATAGGTTTTTATACGGGTTTCATTGCGGAACCGGCTGACAATCTTTTCAATCGAACCGAGCAGATTCTGGTCATAGGCGGGGGCCCGGAAGTTGGCAATCAGGCCCCGGAGTTCCGTATTGGCCTCATCAAGGCTGTTTTCAATTCGTTCCAGTTGTTGCCAGGTGGTGGATTCGTCGCCCTGGTGCAGGGTTTCATCGAGCACCCGGACCTGGAAACGGAGGCTTGCCAGAGTCTGGGCAAGTGAGTCGTGTAATTCATGTGCAATGCGGGTACGTTCGTCCTTGATGAGGTGCTGCCGGTATTCTTCTTCATTGTGAAAGCGTTCAATGGCAACACTGAGGTGGTGCGCAATGCTGGTGAGCAGCGGTTTGATGCTGTTTATCTGTTCAACCGGTTCCGTATTCATAAACAGGTTGATGACGCCGGTCACCTTGCCGCGGAAGCGCATTGGAGTCGCTACCAGTCCGGTGTGCCTGTCATCAAAAAAATGCCTGCCGGCGATTTTCTCGCATTTTTTCAGGTCATTCTCAACCCAGATCTTTCCTTCTGTCACTGCGCGTTCATACAGGCAGCGACGTACATCCTGGCGGTCCGGGAGAATCAATGACTCGTCAATCCCGCTACTGGCAGACAGTTCCATTTGCCCTGGTTGTTGTGCGATCCAGATGGCGGCGGCACGCGATTGTGTGATGCGTTTTAATGTGTACATGAAACGGGTCAGCAGGTCATCCAGCCCGTGTGAAGTGTTGATACTTGAAACGATTTCGTAGAGGATCTTCAGTGATTTCTCTTCACTATCCTCGCTGCCGAACCTGGCGTTGCCCTGTTTCCCGGTTAGCTGTGTGGACATGATGGATATAACAGCCTATGCCGGTGGTGAGTAGTTGGTATCATTCGGGTTCATGAAGATGAACTGCCAGCTATCGGGTTCAATCTCGACGTAGTCCAGCGTTGTACCTTCCATAAGCAAGTGACTACTTTCACCGATGACGACTTCTATACCGCCTGCATTGATATGCATATCACCATCCAGCTCATCGTCATCGAATCCCATGCCGTAGTGTATGGTACCGTCAGGGTTGCGCTTTGCGGCGACACGCATCGCCAGCCCCTGCATGTTTCCCTGTTCGGCGGAGGCCTGTATTTGCCTGGCAGCAGCAGGTGTAATAGTGATCATGGTGACTCCTGTAATAGTAGCTAACTAGTATACTGTGCCTGAGTGGTTTTGTATCAACCCCGGTGCCTCCTGACAAATTCAACGAACCGGCGGGCCCAGTGATGCTGTTCTGTATCACGCATATGGCTGTAGCAGGCTAGCAGGTTCTTGATGACAATGCCGTCATTCCGGCCATCAATGCCATGTCCACGCGTGACTTCATAGGCATAAACCAGTGGTTCGGTAATGTTTTCCAGACTTGAATAATGAAATTCATGGGCGGCGAATTCATCCTGAGACTGGTATGTCGGCCATGGAGCAGCTGTCGTTTCACGCAAGCGCACGTAACCACGGCCCTGTGGCCGGGCATGCATGACTGTATCTGCCGGGATGATGCCGACCATTTCAGCATTAGTGCCATGCCACGAAAGCTTGCGAGAGAGATACATCAGTCCACCACATTCTGCATAGGTGGGCAGGCCACGGTTGATAGCTGTCTTTATCGCGGTTCTTAATTCTGTGTTCGCTTCCAGTGTCTGCATGTGGGTTTCGGGAAAACCGCCACCGATGAACAGGCCATCCATTTCGGGCAATGCCGTGTCGGTAAGTGTGTTGAACGTTACCAGCTCCGCGCCTGCCTGTATCAGAGCATCGAGGTCATCCGGGTAGTAAAAGCCGAAGACGGCATCACGGGCGATGCCGATTTTCACAGGTATGTTATTTGCTGGTGTTGCGTGCTGTAGCGGGGTAAAGGCGAGTGGTTTGCTGACGGCCACGGCGAGCACCTGATCCAGGTCTACCTGCTCCCGGACGAGATGGCTGATTTCCCTGATCTTGCTGCTGGCGGCAGAGTCCTCGTTGCTGGGAACAAGCCCCAGGTGGCGCTCGACAATCTCCATTGAACGGTTGCGGTGTACGCCGCCAATCACCGGGACGTCGGTGTAGTGTTCAATCACGGCGTGCAGCTTGGCCTCGTGACGACTGCCGCCAAGCTGGTTCAGGATAATGCCGGCGATCCGTACATCGGTGTCAAAGTCCTGATACCCAAGGATCAACGGTGCTATCCCGCGGGTCATGCCGCGGGCGTCCAGTACCAGGATGACCGGCGTGTGTGTCAGTGTCGCCAGTGCAGCATTGCTGTTACTGCCATCCAGGTCGAGGCCGTCGTAGAGCCCTTTATTTCCCTCTATCAGGGCAATATCTGCCCCCGATGAATAGTGACCGACACTTGCCAGGATTTCCTCATGGGACATGCAGTAGAAATCAAGATTGTGGCAGGGACGGCCGGCAGCCAGACCCAGCCACATGGGATCGATGTAGTCCGGACCTTTCTTGAAGGGTTGTACCGCCAGCCCGCGTTCTGCCAGTGCAGCGCACAGTCCCAGGGACACGGTTGTCTTCCCGGAGGACTTGTGGGCTGCCGATATCAGCAGACGGGACATATTAAACGGTCAGGTACTGCCTGACAGCAAGCGGCACCGGTCAGGCGGTGGCTTCAGCTTCCGCGGAGTAGTGAGGATCAACTGCCTCATCTGCGAGGCTGGTCGGCAGGAATCGCAGTGCCCGGACACCCACAAAGGTTGCTGCCAGTGCCAATGCTACGCCACCGATACCAAGGATGACTTCGGGCAGGCTCGGTGTATAGCTGCCAACGATTCCATCAGCGAAGGAACTGACGACTTCCTTGCCTGGAAATATTTCCAGCGGATAGGCCTGGCCACCAATGATAATGACGTAGATCTGCGCCAGTCCGCCGATGAGCACCAGCAGAGAGGCAATTCCAATCCAGGTCCGGGACTTCCCGGTCGACGGGAGATAGAGCAGAGCGAGTGGCAGCAGGCTGCCGAGGCCAATTTGCAGGATCCAGAAAACCTGTGTGTAGACGCCGCCATCCATCAGGATAAACTGCTCAATACCATGGCTCTCGGTGATGTACAGGTTGGTCAGATGGTAGGCAAGTACAAAGTACAGCACCGCGGCAATAAAAACGCCCAGCAGGTTCTTGAGACGGAACAGGATACTGTCACCCAGCGGGCGGTCAGACCATTTGTAGATGCCCATCAGCACCAGGATAAAGATTGCGAGTCCGAAGGAGAAGGACATGATAATGAACATCGGTGCGAGGATGGCCGTGTCGTAGGCCTGTCGCGCGACCAGGAAACCAAAGATGGAACCGGTACCTGTGGTCAGTATGAGGCGCCAGATAAAGGCACTGAAACCGGCCATCTTGGTAAATCTGTTCATTTTGTGTTCCATCATCATCCACAGGTACACGCCGACGACGGCCATGAAGCCGGTGTACAGCATAATATTCCAGGCAAAGATGGACTTGAAATTGTAGTACGTCATGGCCACGATGAGGCGATCAGGACGACCGAGATCGAGTACCAGTACTGCCAGGCCACCCACCAGCAGCGTGATTGCAAGCAGACCGGACAGGCGTGCCAGTGGTTTATAGGCTGTCTTGTTAAACACGGAACTGATCGAGGCAACATTCAGTGCACCGGAAGCCGCGACAATCAGGAACACGGCAAACACGTGGGGTATGCCCCAGACAATCTGGTTGTTCATGCCAGTGACCCAGTGGCCATTATGTTCCATGTACCAGGCCGAGCCGAGCGCGGCGAGTACAAAAATACCCAAAAATGCCAGTACCATGTAAAACGGCTTACCGCCGTCAATTTCCTTGTATACGATCTCCTTCATCAGA
>JASJGW010000266.1:0-6126 GCA_033791305.1 Gammaproteobacteria bacterium
GGCGATTGGTCGTGCCGGTTCTGGTGTGAACAATATCCCTATGGATCGCATGAGCAAGGCGGGTATCCCGGTGTTTAATGCGCCCGGTGCAAACGCCAATGCTGTGAAGGAGCTGGTGATTGCCGGGATGCTGATGGCTTCACGTAATCTGTGCCAGGCCTGGGATTATTCCCGCTCGCTGGAAGGTGACGACGACGCCATCAGTAAGGCGGTGGAGGCAGGCAAAAAACAGTTTGTCGGTTTTGAACTGCCGGGCAAGACACTGGGTGTTGTCGGGCTGGGTGCGATTGGCGTGCAGGTTGCCAATGGTGCACTGGCGCAAGGCATGAACGTGATTGGGTTCGATCCGGGAATTACCGTGAAACGTGCCTGGGAAATGTCATCTGATGTGCGTCAGGCGGATAGCATCGAGGAACTGCTGACGAATGTAGATTACGTTACTTTTCACGTGCCGCTGGTTGATGCGACACGCGACATGATTAATGCCGAACGTGTCAAGCTGCTCAGGGACAAGGCCATTATCCTGAATTTTTCCCGCAAAGGGGTCGTTGATGATGAAGCCGTGGTTGCTGCGGTTGACGCCGGCAAGCTGTATGCCTATGTGTGCGATTTTCCGAACAACCTGCTGAAGAATCACCCGCGTGTCATTACCCTGCCGCACCTGGGGGCCTCCACACAGCAGGCTGAGGAAAACTGTGCCGTGATGGTTGTGGAGCAGGTTCGGGATTTCCTTGAAAATGGCAACATCAGGAATTCGGTTAATTTTCCGGAAATGCAGATGCCACGTACTGGCGGTTTTCGAATGGCAATTGTGAATGAAAATGTACCAAATATGCTGGGTCAGATATCCACCTGCATGGCGGATGCCGGACTCAATATCAAGGATATGCTAAACAAGTCACGCGATGATCTGGCCTGCACGCTGGTTGATGTGGATTCAGAGGTGAAGCCGGCATGCCTGGAGCATATGGCCGGGATCAAGGGTGTGCTGAATGTCAGGTCGCTGTAGGTTGTTAAGTTTCTTTCGGGCCAATACTGTCAGGTACAAATGCTACTGCCGCACACAATGACCAATGAGTGCTGATAAACTTGAGGATTTGCGTGGCAGGATTGATGCGCTGGATGAACAGATTCAGACACTGATTAATGCCCGCGCAGAATGCGCCAGAGAAGTTGCCACGGTCAAGATTAACCAGGGTGAAGATCCACAGTTTTACCGGCCGGAAAGGGAGGCGCTTATTCTACGCCGTGTCAGTGAGCGTAATATCGGGCCCATGCCGGACGAGACCATGGTGCGCCTGTTCCGGGAGATTATGTCGGCGTGCCTGGCGCTGGAAAAACCACTGAATGTTGCTTACCTGGGGCCGGCAGGTACGTTTACCCAGGCGGCTGCACTGAAACAATTTGGCCATGCAGTAACAACACTCGCACTGGACAGTCTCGATGATGTATTTCGCGAGGTTGCGGCCGGTGCCGCTGACTACGGTGTGGTACCGGTGGAGAATTCCACTGAAGGAGTCATCAGTCATACGCTGGATCTTTTTCAGCAGTCAGCGCTCAGTATTTGCGGTGAGGTCGAGTTGCGCATCCATCACCACCTGCTGGTAAAGCGCAGTGATGTGAAGATTACCCGCGTACTGGCGCATCAACAGGCACTGGCACAATGTCGTGGCTGGCTTGAGGCCAATCTCCCGGGTGCTGAACATGTTGCTGTGGGCAGTAATGCCGAGGCCGCCCGCCTTGCCAGTGAAGATGACACAGTAGCAGCGATTGCCAGTGATACGGCAGCAGAGTTGTACGGCCTCGTCACTGTCGCACAAAATATTGAAGACCGACCGGACAATACCACCCGCTTTCTGGTCATTGGCTCACAGGCAGTCCAGCCCAGTGGGAATGACAAGACTTCACTGCTGGTCTCGGTAAACAACAAGCCGGGTGCCCTGTCCGAACTGTTGCAGCCGATTGCAGAGCACAAAATCAGCATGACGCGTATTGAATCCCGCCCCTCACGGCAGGCGATGTGGGAGTATGTGTTTTATATTGATGTAAACGGTCACCGTGATGATGCCGGGGTTGCAGCTGCGCTTGCTGCACTTGCAGGGAAGGCGTTTTCAGTAAAGGTGCTGGGTTCATACCCGAAAGCGATAATCTGACCCATATTCATCGAAGCATAAAGAGAATTCCTTCTCTCTCCGGGAGAGGGTGGGGAGAGGGAGTCAACAGGGCAGCAATGGTGATGAATAGTTAAAATACTGTGATGTCTGCTCTGGATGAACATTTTCTTGATCTTGCCACACCCGGTGTACAGGCTCTGCAGCCCTATCTACCCGGTAAACCGGTCGCTGAGCTGGAGCGGGAATACGGTATCAGCAATGCCATCAAGCTGGCCTCCAATGAGAATCCGTTCGGCCCCAGTCCGCTGGCCGTGACGGCTGCCCGGGAAGTGCTAACGGACCTGTCCCGATACCCGGAAGGCAGCGCCTGGTTGCTGGCCGGGAAGCTGGCCGGGAAGCATCAGCTGGCCCGGGACTGCGTTACCCTGGGTAATGGCTCCAACGATGTGCTGGATATTATTGCCCGGGTGTTCCTGACGCCAGCACACGAGGCCGTGTTCTCTCAATATGCCTTTGCCGTCTACCCGATTGTTGTGCAGGCGGTGGGGGCAAAAGCACGTATTGCACTGGCACATGATGGTAGCAGGGGGCCTGCATATGGACATGACCTGGATGCCATGAATGATCTGATCGGACCGGATACCCGGCTGGTCTTTATTGCCAATCCCAACAATCCGACCGGGACATGGCTGGAAAGTGAGGTGCTGGAAACTTTTATCTCGAATTTGCCTGCCCATGTTATCGTCGTCGTTGATGAAGCGTATTTTGAGTATGTCGACAAGCCGTTATACCCGGATACGACCACCTGGCTGGAACGGTATCCCAATCTGATAGTGACGCGGACATTTTCCAAGGCGTATGGGCTGGCCGGTTTGCGGGTCGGGTATGCGCTGTCACACCCGGATGTTGCCAATCTGCTTAACCGGGTACGGCAACCTTTCAATGTGAATATGGTGGCGCAGGCTGCGGCAGTTGCCGCCCTCGATGATGTTGATCATTTACAACGAATTATCGACCGTAACCGGGAAGGGATGGAACAGCTGGTGTCGGTCTTTCAAAGGCTCGGCCTTCCGTATATAGAATCAGCAGGAAACTTTGTGGCAGTGAATACCGGGCATGGTCTGGAATGTTATGAGGCCTTGCTGCAAAAAGGCATTATCGTGCGTCCGGTCTCAAATTACGGGATGCCGGACCATCTGCGCGTGACAGTCGGACGTGCCGATGAGAATGCCCGCCTGCTGCATGCGCTGGGGCAGGTGCTGGCATGATTGAACGTCTCTGTGTGATTGGTGTTGGCCTCATCGGTGGCTCGCTTGCGCGCGCGTTGCGTGATGCCGGTGCTTGCCGGGAAGTGGTGGGTGCCGGTCGCAACCCGGCAAACCTGCAAATGGCGGTCGATCTGGGTGTCATCGACCGCTATGAAACAGACCTGGCCAGGGCCGTTGCCGGTGCCGATATGGTGCTGGTGTCGGTACCACTGGGCGCCATGGTCACCGTGTTCAACGCCATCAGGGGGCATCTTTCCCCGCACGCAGTGTTGACAGATGCCGGCAGTGCCAAGGGCGGCGTTATTGAAGCGGCAAGACAGGCATTTGATGGTTTGCCGGCAGCGTTTGTCCCTGGCCACCCGATTGCCGGTACCGAGCAGAGTGGTGTCGAGGCATCTTTTGCCGGCCTCTACCGGGACCGTCGTGTCATCCTTACCCCGTTGCCGGAAACCGATAGCCAGGCGACCGCCCGGGTACGGGATATGTGGGAAGCCGCGGGTGCAGAGGTCGTGGAAATGGATCCGGTGCATCATGATGCGGTGCTGGCAGCGACCAGTCACCTGCCACATGTGCTGGCCTATACGCTGGTGGAAAGTCTGGTCAGGTTGGGTGATGAGGGTGAAATGTTCGAGTATGCCGCCGGCGGGTTTCGGGACTTTACCCGTATTGCATCCAGTGACCCGGTGATGTGGCGTGATATTTGTCTGGCCAACGGTGATGCTATCCAGCTGATGATCGAGCATTTCATTACTGATTTGCAGGAGTTGACCGAGGCGATACAGAACCGTGACGGGCCGTACTTGCTGGAGCTGTTTACCTCGGCCAGGGATGCGCGGAACCGTTATGTTGATGAGTAGTTTCCATCAGTAAACAATGTAATTTCTCTCGCCAAGGCGCAAAGGCGCCAAGAAAAAATATAATATGTCTTTAGAACTGTACAATTTTAACTTTGCGATCTTTGCGTCTTGCCTACAGGATGTAGGTAAGGGGCGTGAGCAGGAGCGGAAGCTTTGGCGAGAATTATTCTTTCCTGGTAGAAGCCAAGTTATTTTGCATGGGATTTGTAATGTCTGATAGTGACGGGCTGCGTTTTATTGTGAACCCGGGCGGTGCGCTCACGGGCCGCTTGCGTGTGCCCGGTGACAAGTCGATTTCTCACCGTTCCATTATGCTGGGGTCCCTGGCAGAGGGTGAAACCGGGGTGAGCGGTTTTCTGGAAGGTGAAGACAGTCTGGCAACACTGGCTGCCTTTCGTGCTATGGGTGTACAGATCGAAGGTCCGGATGCGGGCAGGGTACGTATCCAGGGGGTCGGGTTGCATGGCCTGAAAGCACCGGCTAATTTGCTGTACCTGGGTAATTCCGGCACGTCCATGCGGCTGATGTCCGGTCTGCTGGCAGGGCAGGCATTTGATATTACTCTGACCGGTGATGCCTCACTCTCGGGTCGCCCGATGCAGCGGGTGGTTGGACCGCTGACGACAATGGGGGCGCGTATTGATGCAACGGCAACAGGAACGGCGCCATTGCTGATTCACGGCAGTACCACACTGTCAGGGATTGATTACGCTATGCCGGTTGCCAGTGCACAGGTGAAATCCAGCCTGCTGCTGGCCGGCCTGTATGCCAGCGGCAGGACTTGCGTGTCCGAGCCGGCACCGACCCGTGACCACACCGAGCGCATGTTGATCGGTATGGGTTATGCGGTGCAGCGTGAGGGTAACCGCGTATGCCTTGAAGGTGGTGGTGTGTTGCGTGGCATCGCCATAGACATACCTGCCGATATTTCATCGGCGGCATTTTTCCTGGTGGGGGCCAGTATCGCGCCAGGTTCCGAACTGGTGCTTGAACATGTCGGGATGAACCCGACGCGGACCGGTATTATCGATATCCTGCAGTGCATGGGCGCTGATATTACCGTCATGAATGAACAGGACGTGGGTGGTGAACCGGTTGCCGACTTGCGTGTGAAGTCCGCGCACTTAAACGGTATCGAAATACCACCCGAACTGGTGCCACTCGCCATCGACGAGTTTCCGGTGATTTTTGTGGCCGCTGCCTGCGCGCAGGGGCGTACCGTACTGACGGGGGCCGAGGAATTGCGCGTCAAGGAAAGCGACCGCATCCAGGTCATGGCGGAAGGACTAAGGTCGCTTGGTGTCAATGCGCAGACGACAGCAGATGGCATGATTATCGAGGGTGGTCCGATGGGTGCCGGGTGTGTCGACAGTCAGGGTGACCACCGCATTGCGATGGCGTTTTCCATGGCGGCGTTACGGGCAAGCGGTGACATAGAAATCAATGACTGCTCAAACGTGAATACATCCTTCCCCGGATTTGTCGAGCAGGCAGGCAGGGTGGGACTCGGCATCAACGCCCGTAAATAATATTTACTCTCGCCAAGACGCAAAGACGCAAAGACGCAAAGACGCCAAGAAATAAATATTAATATGCTTTTTAACAATAGTTTTTAACTTTGCGATCTTTGCGTCTTGCCTGCAGGATGTAGGTAAGGGGCGTGAGCAGGAGCGGAAGCTATGGCGAGAGTTATTCTCTTGATGGATGGAAACTAAATAGCTATGTCATCATCCAGTAACCATTCCAACACGACAGTGCCTGTCATCACCATCGACGGTCCCAGTGGTTCGGGCAAGGGCACCATCAGCCAGTATCTGGCCGATAAACTGGGCTGGCACCACCTGGACAGCGGCGCATTGTACCGACTGCTGGCCTATGCGGCCCTGC
>JASJGW010000267.1:0-6098 GCA_033791305.1 Gammaproteobacteria bacterium
GATGTGTGTACCAGTGTGGCGGCCTGTTCAGCGATAGCACTGGCCACGGCCGGGTGTGCATGCCCGAGCCCGCACACGGCAATGCCGCTGAGTGCATCGAGATACTGCCTGTTTTCGTTGTCCCATAGCCAGATACCTTCGCCCCGCTGAAACTGGACCGGAAGACGGTTATAGGTCGACATAAGATGATCTGCCATTTTTTCATTGCCCAAAATAGAAAAGGCAGTCCGTTTCAGACTGCCAGCCTTGATTGATACTGAATTCTATAGCCGATTGCCTGAAAAGCGCAAACCCGGCCGGTGGCCGGGTTTGCGTTGCTGCTCAGGGTCTGTGCGACCCTTTGAATTTGATAACTTTCCAGTGAAAGCTAGCCCGCCGCGATAGTCAGGCCATGGCCATAACCGACCATGCACATCAGCATGGGTATGGATAGCAGAGTGTTGGTCCGGGAGGCCATCAGGGCAACTTTCTTGGCACCGGCAATCTGGTCTGCGCTGGCTTCCACAATACCAAGAATCTTTTTCTGGTTTGGCCAGATTAGTACCCATACATTGAACAGCATGATGGTACCCAGCCAGGCTCCGATGCCGATAACTGCAGCACCTTCCTTGAGCATGAAGGCGTTACCGACGCCAATACCCATGGTCTCCAGTGTTGCTGCGCCTGTTAACCAGGTCAGTAGTGCAGACCAGCGAAACCACAGCAGGGCGCGCGGGGCAACATACTTGTTGATGGCTGCCGGGCCGGGGCCGCCTTCATCGCCAAGGGCTGCACCGACTGCCGGGACCTGAACGAAGTTGAAGTAGTACAGTAAGCCGATCCAGACGACACCGGCCATGACATGAAACCAGACTTCCACTCCCCATACGCTAATACCTGACATGCCGAAGCCAAGTACGATCAGTATTGCCAGGATGAAACCCGAGACGATGGTTCCCAGGACGGATGTTAATGGGTTCATATTTTTAACTCCTTTTTAAGTCCGCAGCAAGAGTGCTAAAGCGGTGTGTTGAAATAGGTGACTAAAATACTCGGGAATGGGAGGATACGGCAGCAGTTGGGACTTTGCAATACGGAAATGACGCCATTGTGGATGCTGGAATGCTCTAAAATACAGTGTGTTAGGTGGAATAGTGAGGGGGTTGTCAATGTCGATGCAGCAGGATGTGTCTCATGAATACGATTGAACTCAGCCTGTTTTACAGCCGGTTGACCGCCGTTTGTGACGAAATGGGCGCGGTACTGCAACGTGCCGCATTCTCGACCAATATCAAGGATCGGCTGGACTTCTCCTGTGCGGTGTTTGGTCCGGCGGGGGAATTGTGCGCCCAGGCCGCCCATATTCCGGTGCACCTGGGCAGCATGGCTTTTGCCATGCGTGATCTGGTGGCAGGGTCGGCCTGGGCTCAGGGTGATGTATTGATCGTCAATGACCCGTTTCTGGGCGGCACTCACCTGCCGGACGTGACATTGATTGCGCCGGTTTATGTCGATGATGTTCCTGTTGGGTTCGTGGCCAATCGTGCTCACCATGCGGATATCGGTGCCGAGGCCCCGGGTTCCATGCCGATTTCACGTTTTCTTGAGGAGGAGGGCATCGTGATTCCGCCCACGCACCTGGTGCGTGCCGGACAGCCTGTGGCTGAAGTGATACACCGTATTGTGAATGCGACTGCCAGCCCGGTACAAATGGAGGGTGACCTCGCTGCGCAGCTGAGTGCAAACCGTGCCGGGGAACAGCGCCTGGCGGAACTGGCGCGGGACAGGGGGCTGAAGAAATTCAAGGCAGGGCTTGCGGCGGTCAATAGTTACGGGGCAAGTGTTGCCGGGCAGGCCTTGTCGACCCTCCCGAATGGCTGTTATCAGTTCCTGGATATGATGGACGATGATGGCCTGGGACAGCAGGATATTCCGATTGCAGTGACGCTACAGGTAAGCGATGACAATGTAGCAGTCGATTTTGACGGCACGGCCGCGCAGGTCGAGGGCAATATTAATTGCCCCTTGTCCGTCACCGCAGCGGGTGTGTTTTACGTGTTCCGCTGCCTGATGCCGGCTCATACGCCTGCCTGTGCCGGTAGTTTCCAAAACATCCACCTGTCTGCACCGGAGGGTTGCCTGGTCAATGCGAGACGGCCGGCTGCGGTGGCTGCCGGTAATGTCGAGACCAGCAGTCGCATCGTGGATGTTGTGATGGGCGCGCTGGCGCAGGCGATACCTGATAAAATCCCTGCAGCCAGCCAGGGGACCATGAATAACCTTGCGATGGGTGCGCGGGGCAGCCTGTTCTCCTGGGACTATTACGAAACGATTGGCGGAGGCATGGGTGGCGGCAGCCGGCAGGCCGGTCTCAGCGCAACCCAGTCACATATGACAAATACCCTGAACACACCGATTGAAGTCCTGGAGATGGAATTTCCGCTGCGGGTAAATCGTTACCAGGTGCGCACGGGGTCCGGTGGCGCCGGCATTCATCGCGGTGGTGACGGGTTGGTGCGCGAATTCGAATTTCTTTCTCCAGCGGTCGTGACACTGTTAACGGAGCGCCGCCGCCGTCAACCCTGGGGGCTGCACGCAGGGGCATCCGGGGCGGCAGGTGAAAACCGCTACAATGGTAAACTGTTGCCGGGCAAGGTTACCCTGAATGCCCGGGCCGGTGAGCAGTTAACCGTGTGTACACCCGGCGGTGGCGGGTGGGGAAAGAGCCATGGCTGATCTGGCCAACACTGTTGGACTATCCTGTCCATCGTCGTATGTGCTCCTTAACCCAATCTGCAACAAACCTTCTGTTTATTGTAGGATGGGCGAAGCGTAGCGAACCCATCAACTCAATATGCTTCTACTAACCGGGTTTAACTAAAGGATTACTAATTATGAGAACAGCATACCTTGGTTTGCTGCTGGCCGTTTCGTGTTGCATCCTCTCGGGGTGTTCGAACAGGTCAGACGGCTATCACATTGGAAGCGACAGTCGCAGTTTCCAGGAAATGACCGATGATGCGAAGGTTACTTACAGCATTAACAGGGAATACCTCAAGGATGACCTGATCCATACCGTTCATATTGATGTAGATACCTATCGCGGGGTCGTGACCTTGCATGGCACGGTTGATCATCAGGAAGAGGCAACCCGTGCCATAGATATTGCACTTGATAACGAGAATGTTACCAAGGTTATCTCCAATCTGGTTCTCAGAAATCAGGCCTTGTCACCAAGAGGCGTGGTCTATCAGAAGCCCTGATCTGCGTAGCCGGGCAATTGCCCCCTTGTTACCTCTGAAAACGGACAGCTGACAGGTATGTGCGGGATTTGCGGGGAGCTGCGTTTTGACGGGCAAGCACCTGACGAAACAGCGCTGAGAAGCATGACCGACAAGCTGGCGCGACGTGGCCCGGATGCCAGTGGTCAGTATATTTCAGGGCCCGTAGCCTTCGGTCATCGACGTCTTTCTGTCATTGATCTCTCCGAGCGTTCCAGTCAGCCAATGGTCGACAGCATGCTGGGTCTTGTGCTGGTGTTTAATGGCACTATCTACAACTATCCTGAACTTAGAGAGCAACTGGGTGCAAAGGGTTACAGTTTTTTCTCGGAAGGTGACAGTGAAGTTATTCTGAAGGCCTGGGCCGAATGGGGTGAAGATTGTCCGCAATACCTGCAAGGCATGTTTGCCTTTGCCATCTGGGATATCGGGAAGCAGCGCCTGTTTCTTGTGCGTGACCGCTTTGGTATCAAGCCGCTTTATTACAGCATTACCCCCGGAGGTGTGCGGTTTGCCTCTACCAGCCAGGCACTGCTTGCAGCGGGTGATGTTGATGACGCCATTGACCCGGTTGCACTGCATCATCACCTGAGTCTGCATGCCGTTGTGCCGGCGCCACGTACCCTGTTGCGCGGCCTGCGCAAACTGCGGCCGGGGCACAGCCTGGCTTTCACCGTGCGTGGCCACAGCGAGTTAAGGCGCTATTGGCGACTGACTGCCTCCCCCTGCCTTGAAGAAATGAATGAGTGGGAATGGATAGAGGCTACCCATGAAGCCTTGAAAAGGGCAGTTGAAAGGCGCCGTGTCATTGCGGATGTGCCGGTCGGTATTTTATTGTCGGGTGGGCTTGATTCCAGTCTGCTGGTCGCGCTGCTGGCAGAGGCCGGCAGTAGCAATATGATGACCTTTTCGGTCGGTTTTGAGGACCAACCGGAAGAAAAGGGACATGAGTTTGAATATTCCGACCTGGTTGCTGACCTGTACAGTACCCGACACCAGCGTTTTATCATCCCCAACCAGGAAGTCCTGGAACGCTTGCCTGAAGCTGTCGACAACATGGCGGAGCCGATGGTCGGACAGGATGCCGTCGCTTTTTACCTGCTGGGCGAGCGCGTCTCCCGGGAGGTCAAGGTGGTGCAGAGCGGGCAGGGTGCTGATGAGGTTTTTGGCGGTTATTTCTGGTATCAGCAGATGCAGGCAGCCGCGGGCAGTGATATTGAACGTTTCCGCCCATTGTATTTTGACCGCTCACACGAGGAACTGGAGCAACTGGTCACGCCGGCTTATCACGGGCCTGATTATACGACGCCACGGGTGGCACAGGGTTTGTCAGAGATCGGTGCCGAGCGGTTCCTTAATCGTGTACTGGGCTATGATGTGACAACATTGATTGTTGATGATCCGGTCAAGCGTGTTGATAATATGACCATGGCGTGGGGCCTGGAAGCCCGGGTGCCATTCCTTGACCAGGAACTGGTTGAACTGGTGGCCTGTATGCCACCGGAAGTAAAACTCAGGTCAGGTGGCAAGCATCCGCTGAAGGTCATTGCACGTGACTTGCTTCCTGCAGTCGTGGTGGACCGGCCCAAGGGTTATTTTCCGGTGCCGTCCCTGAAGTTTGTGCGTGGGGAGGTGCTCGAGTTCATGCGCGATGTGCTTGACTCAAGGGCCTGCCGGGAACGCGGTCTGTTTCAGCGCCCCTATGTTGAGCAATTGCTGGGCAGGCCGGAGCAGGCGCATACCCCGATTCTGGGTAACAAGCTGTGGCACCTGGCATTGCTCGAGTTCTGGTTGCAGCGCAATATCGGCAAATCCACTTGATTAGTGCCTTTTCTGCCACCCACTAACGGGGGTAGACTAGCGAACAGGAATTGTTCACAGATTCAAACGACTAACGAGGAAAATATAATGGATGTAATGGAAAGAATTGACCAGGCAGTAAAGGAACACCCGGTGGTGATATTCATGAAGGGTACCCCGCAGATCCCCCAATGCGGCTATTCCAGCCGTACTGCACAGGCGCTTGCTGCCTGTGGCCAGGAGTTTGCGCATATCAATGTGCTG
This sequence comes from Gammaproteobacteria bacterium, assembly GCA_033791305.1. GTDB lineage: Bacteria > Pseudomonadota > Gammaproteobacteria > UBA9214 > UBA9214 > UBA9214. The sequence goes on from JASJGW010000267.1 coordinate 5,325, forward strand.
GCTGACCCGGAAGTTTTCCAGAACCTGCCGCGCTATGCCAACTGGCCAACATTTCCGCAGGTTTACATCAATGGCGAGTTGATCGGTGGTTGCGATATCACCATGGAACTGTATCAGAAGGGTGAGCTGCAGAAGATGGTTCAGGAAGCAATTGAAAAAGAATAGTCTTTTTTACTGTCTGACATATAGCCGGCACCGGAGCAGCTGTGATGCTGCTCCGGTGTAAATAATTTCAGCTGTTAATTAGCCTCAAGCTTCAATAACTCTTCGATAATCTGCAGCATCAGCTGCTGACCCTTGTCGGTCATCTTTTCGGTAAGCTTGTCTGTGTCGCGTTCACCTTCAACCAGTGGGCGAATACGCCCGGCCAGGATGCCCATATCACCGCCGGCTTCAAGCATTTGTTTGGCCATGTTACCAATGATTTGCAAGGCCTGCGCATTACCATTACGCGAAGCGTGTATCAGGCCGGCAATGCCCGGCGCCGCCATATCTGAATTAATGTCCGTTTCCAGGGGGGGAAGGGTATTTGGGTCCTGCAGGCCTCGCAGGATTGATTCAGCAATGACACGGTCATCTTCGTCAAGGACCAGCAGAATGGATTCATCACGATTGCCTGACATGATGTCGCGAATCACGGTAACCAGTGCGGTCCAGTCATTGTCGGCAGCCATCTGCAGCACCTGTTCCAGGTCCGGTACGGTGCCGGGATTGTTGCAGTGCATGACGACGCGATGGATAAGCCCTGAGTGAGATTGCAGGATTTGTTCTTTT
>JASJGW010000268.1:0-5131 GCA_033791305.1 Gammaproteobacteria bacterium
GATGCCCCTGAAAATAGACCACACGAAAACCATCCGGACTGACCGCAAGATGAACACCCGCCTCAACACTCTCTACCATTACATGCAGCCCGGCTTCCTGAAACTGCTCCGCACTGATGTTGTTAAAACGTGAATGCGGCACATCGAACTGCGTATTGACATCATTGACCAGTGGATGTGCCGGCCGGATCACCATGTGCGGGAACACACCCCAGCGCTTGGCCGGCAAGGCACGGCGCTTCTGGCCATGCTGAAACTGCATCGCCGCATGCGTCGCCAGGCAGGAACACAGCACCGAGGTAACATTATGCTGCGCCCAGTCAAACACCGCGCGCAGCGGTTCCCAGAACGGCTCCTGTGACAGGTCGGGATGTGACACATTCGCCCCGGTAATAATCAGCGCATCCAGCCCCCCGGCACGGATCTGGTCAAACGAGTCATAGTAGCGCTCGATATGCGCGCTGGCCTGCTCGCCTCGTGGCAACTCTGCCAGCGTAAACGGATGCAAGTAGAACTGCGCAATCGGGTTACTCTCCCCCACCAGCCGAAAGAACTGGCGTTCGGTCGCCGCCAGCGCAGCATCCGGCATCATGTTGAGTACACCGATGTGCAACTCGCGAATCGTCTGGTGCAGCGCCCGCCCCGGTTCGAGAATAGTCTGTCCCTCGTTGCGCAAACGCTGAAAGGTCGGCAGGTCATTGTGGGCAACAATCGGCACGTGCTACCCCTGCGCTTCTTCCGCTTTGCGGGCAATGGCATTTTCCAGCAGGCCGAGAAAGTCCTGCTCGTCGCGTACCATCGCCACCTCGTGCGAGGTCACAGTGTAACCGTACGGGCGCGCAATGGCCTCGTAGCGCGGCACGCGTGAATGGAACAGGCGCGGAAACACCCAGCTGCAGAAATCATCCGGATCCACCTGCGCCGCGTATTCCAGACCGCGCAGGCCGAGGTACTGCTGCAGCTGCTCCGCGAGAAACTCGGGACGGTAATACAGCGGCTTGGGACTACTCTGGGCGCGGCTGATCAGGGCCTCCTCCTCGGCCTTCTCGGTAACCCGGATGTACAGAATCAGCGAATGCTTTACCAGCAGGTCGACCACGGCCGGCTCGTCGAGCTCACACAGGCTGCCGCCCACATCGTTGACATAATTGTCGTAACCGTAAATATCGTGCGCCTTGCAGATAAACTCGGGTACGTCCTGCATGGCAGCGATCTCTGCCTGGCGGTACAGTGCCTGACGCCGTGAAAATTCATCCAGCGGGACGCCACCGAGCTCGGGGTTGCCAAGCTTGCCGACAAAACTCAGCACCGGCCCCAGGTCATTCACCTTGATGTTGTTGCGGATCTGGATCCAGTCACGACGCAGCAGCTCACGCAGGAACGGCGTTTGCATCGCCTGCTGCTTGATCAGGTCCATGATCGGCTCATCCAGGTAGCGGGTACCGATACGGTAATCGCCCGAGTAGTGAAACCAGTGGTGCCTGCGCAGCAACATCGACAGGTGAGTCTTGCCCACCCCGGACATGCCCAGCAGGGTGACGCTTTTGTTCTTCCAGGCACGGAACTCGTCAATGTTGAACTTCATGCAGCAGACTCCAGGATAAAAAAACCATGTGGAAGTTTAACCGAAATGCCGTCCTGCGTCAGAGACCGGGGGGGCGATCAGTCCCCGGACATCGCCGAATAAAATCAGGGAAATCAGCGCCTGGTGATTTATTCGATCTAAAGGGCAGGCATCATCGTGAATCATTGCCGACCTGCCGCCGTCTGCGCAAGGCTAGATAAATAAACAGGGTGCCAACAGCCGCGACAATATGCTTGATGGAATGCCCACTCAGCGTGCCGATCGCTGCATAGATCCCCGCATCGTAATACTCGGTGATCTTGGAAATAACATAGGCGGCAATCATGGCCCATAGAAAAATACTGCCGTTCAGACGTGAACGAAACATCAGCAGAATCATTGGTATCAGCACCACCGGCAGGAACTGGACCAGCGCATACGGGCGCAGGTCGCCGTGGCCAGCGCTCTCGGTTATATGCCAGTAGACAATCGACAGTACCCCGACAAGCAGCAGCGGCCATAGCAGCGCCCTACCCACCCCGGGCGACAGGTACTCACCAACGATCATGGAAAAAAATGCCATGAAGGCCAGTGTCATGGGCAGCCGGTCCCAGACCAGCGTTTCATTAGTGGGATCGAGGTGGTAATAAGCGGAGCCAAAGCCGGTGAGAAACACACCGGCAAAAAACACCAGGTAGGCCGGCCACTGTGCTGGCAACCCGCCCGTGACCGGTTGCCGACTGGTCAACAGCAGCAATCCAAGCAGACCAGCGATCACAAACGGCAGATTGGAGACAACGTTCCAGAAATTCGGGATGCCATAGAACGTCCGCTGGTCAACAAAACCATGATAGGCCGGGTCCTGCGGAATAGGCGGTATGAACAAAACCACCCCGATCACGAGCACAGCCAACCCGAGAATACCGGCCAGTCTCAAAGTCAGCCCGTTCATGTTGTTCATGATGGATGGGGAACAGGGAACAGACCGCGATTACCCGTGGCCCACCGCCTGTAACTATTCACCTAAACCATCTATTACCGCATTCAGGGTCCCGCTTGGGCGCATCACCTTTGACGTCAACTCCCTGTCCGGGCGATAGTAACCACCTAGATCTGCCGGATAGCCCTGTACACTATTCAGCTCGTCAACAATCGTTTGCTCCTGATCGGCTAACTGTTTTGCGACCGGCGCAAAGCTTGCCTGTAAATCCGGGTCAGCATCCTGCTCTGCCAGAGCCTGTGCCCAGTACATCGCCAGATAGAAATGACTACCACGCGTATCCAGCTCGCCGACCTTGCGCGACGGTGATTTATTGTTATTCAAAAACTGGCTGTTGGCTTTATCCAGAGCAGCAGCCAGCGCCTGCACCTTACTGCTGCCGGTTTTTTGCGCCAGGTCTTCCAGTGACACCGCCAGCGCGAGGAATTCCCCGAGCGAATCCCAGCGCAGGTGATTCTCTTCCAGTACTTGCTGTACGTGTTTGGGTGCAGACCCGCCGGCTCCGGTCTCAAACAGTCCACCACCGGCCAACAGCGGCACGATAGACAACATTTTTGCACTGGTACCCAGCTCCAGGATCGGGAACAAATCGGTCAGGTAATCACGCAACACATTGCCGGTGACCGAGATCGTGTCCTCACCGGCTTTCACACGCTCCAACGTGTAGCGAATCGCCTCAACCGGTGACTGGATGAGTATCTCCAGGCCACGGGTATCGTGATCGTCAAGATACGTCTCCACCCTGGCAATCAGGTTCGCATCGTGGGCACGGTTTTCGTCCAGCCAGAAAACGGCTGGCTGACCCGTCAGGCGCGCACGCTTAACCGCCAGCTTCACCCAGTCACGGATCGGTATATCCCTGGTCTGGCACATACGCCAGATATCACCCTGCTGAACCGGATGTTCCAGCAAAGTGCTACCCGCAGCGTCGGTAACACGCACAACACCATTAGCCGGTATTTCAAACGTTTTATCATGTGAGCCATATTCTTCTGCTTTCTGCGCCATCAAACCGACATTGCTCACACTGCCCATGGTAGTCACATCAAATGCACCGTACTGTTTACAGAAGTCGATAACCACCTGATAAATCCCGGCGTAATTACGATCGGGGATCATCGCTCTGGTATCGTGCAACTTGCCATCCGGCCCCCACATCTGACCGGAAGAACGAATCATGGCCGGCATCGATGCGTCGACAATCACATCACTGGGTACATGCAGGTTCGTAACACCCTTGTCCGAGTTCACCATCGCCAGTGCAGGACGGGTTTGATACACCGCCTGCAGGTCGGCTTCAATCTCGGTACGCTGATCATCCGGCAATCCTGCGATCTTTGCATAGACATCACCCACACCATTGCGCGTATCCACACCCAGCTGTTCAAAAGTCGCCGCATGCTTGTTAAACACATCCCTGTAATACACATTGACTGCATGGCCGAAGATTATCGGGTCAGACACTTTCATCATGGTTGCTTTCATATGTAACGACAATAAAACGCCCTGCGCCCTGGCATCCTGCATCGCATCTTCAAAGAAAGTGCACAGCTTGTTGCGGTTCATCACACTCGCATCGATCACCTCGCCATCAAGCACGGGCACAGCATCTTTCAGCACCTGCTCTTCACCGGCATCGGTGGTCAAGGTAATTTTTACCTCACCCGCTGATGCCACCACGGCAGACTTTTCACTGGAATAAAAATCACCATCTGGCATGGAAGCCACCTGTGATTGCGAAGCAGACGACCACGCACCCATGGAGTGCGGATATTTTTTCGCATACGCCTTGACCGGACGTGCCACACGACGATCCGAGTTACCTTCACGCAGTACCGGGTTTACAGCGCTGCCCAGCACCCGGGCATAACGCACCTTGATCTCCGCTTCCCCGTCATTCGCAGGCTCTTCAGGGTAATCAGGGATGTCATACCCCAATGCCTGCAACTCCTTGATGGCGGCATGCAACTGCGGAATCGATGCACTGATATTCGGTAATTTAATGATATTGGCCCCGGGCGTCTGCGCCAGCTCGCCCAGCTCTGCCAGTGCATCGCTCATTTTCTGCACATCCGTCAGATGCTCGGGAAAATTGGCGATAATCCGGCCAGACAGGGAAATATCGCGGGTTTCCACCTCCACACCCGCTGGCCGGGTAAAGGCCTGCACAATGGGTAACAGGGAATACGTAGCCAACGCGGGCGCTTCGTCGGTTCCGGTATAGATAATGGTTGCATCAGACATAGTCCAGGTCTCTGAAAATACAGGATTTGGGGCAAGGCCCATAAGAGCGCATATAATATTTCAGAACGGGATTGAGTTCACTACCCCCGTTGGCGGGATAAAGATATCTTTCTCGAACCACATGGCTTCACCTTTTTTGCAAACTATCACCTAGAATGTAAATACAGGCCGTCCACCAGCATACTGGCCGAAGGAGAGCACCATGATCAGTCACACCCTAACCGTCTTCAGACTTCTGCTACTTGCGACCGTCCTGACCTTGCCGGCCCTGCCGTCTATCGCCCTGGGTGAAGCAGGCGATTCGGACGCGGTTGTGAAGGTGG
>JASJGW010000269.1:0-18603 GCA_033791305.1 Gammaproteobacteria bacterium
TTGTAGTTAGTTTCCATCCATAAACGCTGTAATTTCTCTCGCAAAGACGCAAAGGCGCAAAGACGCCAAGAAATAACTTTAGTATGTTTTTGATAACAATAGATTATAACTTTGCGATCCTGGCGTCTTGCCTACAGGATGCAGGTAAGGGGCATGAGCGGAAGCTTTAGCGAGCGTTATTCTTTATGGACGGACACTGGTCAGGCTACTTAAAAGGGAGGCAAATGGAAATATCCACCGAAGAGAACGAAGCAATTGTTCGCCGCATAGGTAACGCTGCAGCCGCCGCTGCCGAGGCTAAAGTTATGATTACGCCGGAGCAGCAGAACAGCTATGATATCGACTACCTTGTTATGGAGGCAAACAGTGGCGCCTCTTTTGAGCAATATTTCCGCTGGACGTCTGTTGATGAGATAAGTCGAATCGTGCTTGCTCTGAGGGTTGTGGGCATGGAAGACATTGCTGAACTTGCAGAAAGGGCAATTGATATTGCCTTTCCCGGCGGAGTCCCGGTCGATGACGAAATAAAATCTGATCTTACAGCTTGGTCGGAAGAACAGGAACGCAGTCTTGAATCGCTTTTCCCTTCCCTCGAAAACCAAAATGGTCGGATAACAAACACCCTGGCGGCCTATGCAACGAAAGCCGGCGCCTGACACTGGTGCACCGACCCAAATGCCCAACACCACGCACTATAAACTGCGACCACCGGGAAAAGCCTTACTCCGATGCTTCGCGTCATGCGCATTGGCCAGTTTTTCGAATTCATGTCCCGGAAGCATGTCCAGTCACTGTGACCGTACGGTATTCGCAAGTCTGGCCCCGTTGACTCCATTGCCAGCACAAACATAGCCAGCCGCTTAAAGACGAGCCTCAATGAAAACAGCTTTAATCATCTTATTCCTCCTGATCGGCGCCTTCATTATCCTGTGCTTCATTCTTGGGGGGGTGTCCAGGTCAGGAAAAGCCCCGGGACTGGTCGATGGAAGCCTGTCGGTATGCCCTGACAAGCCTAATTGCGTCTGCAGTGAGCAAAATAATGCTGCCCGTCATTACATCGACCCGGTCATTATCCTTCCAAACATCACGTTTGATCCCATGCACGTTTTAAAAAATACCATCCGGGATATGGGAGGCAGCATGCAGACTGAAAGTGAGAATTACCTCGCAGCTACTTTTTCATCAACCATTTTTGGTTTTGTGGACGACCTGGAAATCAGGATCGATCCGGTTCAGAAAGTAATCCATATTCGCTCAGCGTCAAGAGTCGGTTATAGTGATGCAGGTGTTAACAGGAAGAGAACTGAATTGCTTAAGAAGATATACAACAAAAATGCTTCCGGGGCTGGCCAGCCACTCAACGCAATACCGGAAAGCGGTGTGCATTAGCCCGACGTTACCGCAAGTCTACGACATACCTCCCCCGGTGCTGCCCCGCGAGCACTTTTTCGAATATGCCGGGCAATTCATCAAGAGCCACTGTCCCTGCAACGATTTTGTCGAGGTGTCGTGGCTTCAGATCGCTCACCAGCCGGTTCCAGATTTTCAAACGGCGGTCCATCGGACAGTTAGCCGAAGTGATGCCGAGGATACTGACGCCACGCAGGATAAAGGGCATTACGGTGGTGTGCAGTTCCACCCCCCCGGCCAGGCCGATACTGGCGACACTACCCCAGGGCTGTACGGTGCGCGTCAGCCAGCCAAGCAGGTCACCGCCGACATTATCAATCGCGCCCGCCCAGCGGGCGGCCTCCAGTGGCTTTTCACTTATTGATATATCTTTCATATCCAGCACTTCAGCGGCACCCAGCGATTGCAGGTAATTGTTTGTTCCCGGCCTGCGGCTGAGTGCGGCGACGTCATAACCACGGCCACTCAACAGATCGATCGCAATACTGCCGACCCCACCGCTGGCACCCGTAACCAACACCGGCCCCTTCCCCGGCTCCAGACCGTTTTGCTCCAGACGATCAATGGCAAGTGCAGCCGTAAAACCGGCCGTACCCAGTGCCATGACATCAAACAACGACAACCCTGCAGGAAGCGGTACTACCCAGTCAGCCGGAACCCGCACGACTTCCGAGAAACCGCCATCATGGCTTTCACCCAGACCACATCCGGTCACCAGCACCTGGTCGCTGTCATGAAATCTGGCATCGGCAGATGACATCACCTCTCCAGCGACATCAACGCCAGCCACCAGCGGAAACCGGCGCAGAATCTTTCCCTTTCCGGTGGCGGCCAGGGCATCCTTGTAATTGACGCTGGAGTAATGACTGCGAATCACAACCTCGCCTGGCGAGAGATCATCCAGCGTCAGTGCTTCCAGACCTGCACGCACCGCGCCTTCGGCATTCCTGTGAACCCGCAAGGTACTGAATGTATCCATGATTACTCCACCGTTTCAGACGCTGCCTTCGCTGCGGGCAGATAGGTCAACTCGCCACTGTAGTCGAACGGCAGACTGGCCGTGCTGTTGGCAAGGCTGATCTTGCCTGTCAGACGGTAGGCAAGACTGTTACGGGTTTCACCCTGCATTGCCTGTAACTGTTTTACCACGTTGAGCAGATTACTCATGACGTCCACATCCAGCAGGGCCTCGCCAAAAGCCGGTATCTCAACTGCCTGCCTGCTGACGCCATAGGCAAACTCACGGTCATTGATTTCTATCGCATAACTCAGGCCATTGACCGGTATCGCCACCTCATTGGGGTTCAGAATCCTTAGCTGCAGGACAAAGCGCTGTTCAAGCAGCGTCATCTCCCGCGGCTGGATACTGACGAGCGAGACACGTGGTGATTCCTTGTAGGGGCTCAGGGTCGCACAGGCGCTCAGGAAGATGCTGGCAAGCAGGATCAAGATGTAGGGCAGGCGGCGGCTTTTTGTTTGCATGGTTCTTTCTTTTCCTGTTAATTCAGCACGGCATTGCCGGCGACAAGGATATTTCTATCCACAAGGGCTTGCTTACTTCATTTCCTCGCCCTTCCGGACCGGGGCATAGGGTGAGTCCCGGTGCTTGTCATGGTAATGCATGCGGTAATGAGTGAAATCATCACTGTGCTCAAAATGCAAAAAGGGGTTACCTTCCAGCTGCTCCTCCATGGTCACGGTGGTCTGCTCGGCATAATTATGACCCGGACGAATAACCGTTCCCGTCGGCAAGCGATCTGCCATGTCCTTCAAGGTGACATACATCTGTTCCGGGTCACCGCCGCGCAAATCACAACGGCCACAACCAAACACAAACAGGGTATCGCCGGTAATCAGATCATTACCGACGTGGTAACACGCAGAACCCGGCGTATGTCCCGGCGTATGCAGGGTTTTAATGGCTGTCTCACCCAGCTCGATGGTATCGCCACCATGGTGCAGGGTGGGCATATCAAGGCAGGCATCCCAGAATTGCGCCTCGGCTTTTAGCAAGTGCAATTGCGCATCGTGCCTGTCAAGCACCTCACTGATACCGTTGATATGGTCATGGTGGCTGTGTGTCAGCAGAATATCGGTGATCTTCATACCCTGCTTATCGGCAAGCGCCAGCACCTCCGGTACGTCCCATGCCGGGTCGATAACAGCCGCCCGGTCAGTTGCATGATCGTGAATCAGATAGATAAAGTTTTCCATTGGACCCAGCTCCAGGGTATGAATGGAAAAAGGCTGCAGTGATGGCATGGTCAGGACCTCGCTCGGTAACCGGATGATGACTCATAGTATGGTAGATATCACCTTGCAGGAACAGCCGTAGTATTATCGCCCTCCTCATTACCCCGGTAACCATAGTGGCCGCCTATAAACTCATACTGCTTCCGGCAGACCCCCTGTGTCCACTGGTCAACTGCGAACAGCTGGCCGGAGAACTGCAGGCCATCGGGCTGGTCCGAGCACCCGTTGCGCTAGAAGATAACGTGTTTTACCCGACCGGGGACAACTTCCTGCAACTGGTCAGCTTTCTTGGCTGCTCGCCTATGATCGAACTGGACCCGCCTGCTGACCGGACCACACTGTTGACCGCCAGCGCAGCCGGTAAATTTTGCCACCTGTTCCTGAACTGCACAGAAACCCTTGCCTTTCGTGCAGACAGTCAGTGTCCGCCTCCACGCTGTCCGGACTGCCGCCAGCCGGTAGCAGACTGGCAAACAGCTATCGAGTCATGGAAGAAGAACACGGCTCAGTCTGACTGGATATGTACACACTGTGGTTTTGCAGGGCAACTCACCGCACTGCAGTTCCGCAAGGCGGCCGGTTTCGGGCGGACCTTTATAGAAATCAGGGGCATATACCCCTCGGAAGCAGTCCCTACCGATGCCCTGCTGGATACCCTGCAGCGCCTGACCAACGGGCCGTGGAAGACCATTTATATGAAGGAATGATGCGGTTCATGCAGGGCGGGGTATCGCGGAAACCCGAAATCCAGGGAGTAGGGCGGGTAAAGCGCAGCGTACCCGTCGGGGAGCTGTACCCAGCCTACAGGTCGGCTCGCAGGAAAAATGTAGAAAGACCGCCACATTTAACCACCTGTGTCACAATACCCGGCAACATTATCAAACAACCGGCAAACCATCATGACTGACAAAGAACCCACCAAGGAAGAACGCATTCTGCGTGTCATGAAGCGCGTACTGACAGGGGTCGCCAAGGATACCTACACCCGGCCCGGCCACCGCCATCCCCTGTCTGATGAAACGATCAACGACATCCGCAACTGCCTGTCACTGATCACTACCCGGGAAATGGAACTTAACGAGGCAGCCGGCCGGAGCATGGAACATCGACCGCATTTCGTTGACGAACCCCCGAAATCCGTCGTAGTGCCGCTGACGATGCCTGATTCAAAAGACAAAGACAAACACTAGCCGGGGTTCGTAGCCCCAACCTGCCTACCCCGCCTCTTCCCTGTCTGCCGACTGCCATACCTCCCGGCAGATCTCTCCAATATTTATATAAAAATCAATGCCTAAGTTTGGTTATTACTGCGCCGATAGACATATAAGCGGGTAAGCCACCGACCTGTACAGGTACCCGGGCAACCGCATGTAAATGACGATTACCCGTTATTTATCATAGGGATAATGACAACACCGTCATGCAAGGAGCGGCCAGAATGAGCACCGAAACAGATGTCGGTCAGCAAGCCCGTGAGAAATGCAGACTGATAACGTCCATGGAAAGACTCGCAAGGCGCACTCTGACGGGCACGCTGGCGGGCATACTGACAACACTTTCCGCGCAGGCAGCCACCCTGGATTCCAGGTTGCCGGATGACCTCACGGACATGAGTATGGAAGCACTCATGGATATCGAGATCACCTCGGTCGCCAAAAAACCTCAGAAACAATCCGCTGCAGCCGCGGCCATCTTCGTAATCACCAATGACGACCTGCACCGCTGGGGGGTAAGCAATATACCCGAGGCCCTGCGGCGTGTTCCAGGCATAGACGTAGCACATATCGATGCCAACAAGTGGGCGATCACCTCGCGCGGTTTCAACAGCCGTTTTGCCAACAAGCTGCTGGTGCTCATCGATGGTCGCAGTGTCTATACGCCATTGTTCGCCGGTGTCTACTGGGATAACCAGGGAGTGGTACTGCAGGACGTTGACCGAATTGAGGTCATCCGCGGGCCGGGCGGCACCCTGTGGGGTGCCAATGCAGTCAATGGTGTCATTAACATTATCACCCGATCAGCGGCAGATACACAGGGCGACATGATTGCCGTCACTGCCGGTAGCGAAGTCAAGGGTATCGGTGTCGCCCGTCATGGCGGCAAGTTGAAGAACGGCGTGGACTACCGGGTTTACGCAAAATATTCTGATTACGATGAAGGCTACAGTTCAGATGGCGCCCATGACGACTGGCGAACCGGACAGCTCGGTTTCCGCTCCGACTGGCTCCAGACAGACCGTGACAGAATTACCCTGCAAGGCGATTACTCCCAGGGCACGGCTGGCCAGCAGATCGACATCCCGACTGGTCCGGCCGGACCACCACCGACCACCATTAATCAAGTAGTTGATGATACCGGGTCTGACGGTGGCAACCTGTTGTTTCGCTGGTCGCACACGATTGACAGATCATCCGACTTTGCCCTGCAGATTTACTACGATCACGTTGGAGTTGATGGCGAAGTCCTGTACGAGGATCGCGATACCATTGATATTGATTTCCAGCACCGCTTCCAGTGGCGGGAAATCCATGACGTGGTATGGGGGTTTGACTACCGCTTCACGCATGACAACACGGACAACAATCCGACGTTCAAACTTGATCCATCATCACGCAGTGTCAATCTGTACGGCACCTTCATACAGGACGAGATCAGTCTACGGGACAACCTGCACCTCACGCTTGGCACCAAACTGGAACACAATGATTTCAGCGGCGTCGAGTATCAGCCCAGCGCTCGCCTTGCCTGGACCATGAGTGCCTCGCAAACCCTGTGGGGAGCTGTTTCCCGCGCCGTACGCACACCGGCACGTGGCGAAGATGACGTGCTGTTACGCCTGGTACCACCACCTGCTGCCGACCCGGGTATACCCGTCTACGCCGAAGGCAACGATGACTATGACGCGGAGAATCTGGTCGCCTACGAACTCGGCTACCGACTGAACTATAACAATGCCTGGTCAGTTGATGTCGCCGTGTTCTATAACGATTACGACAAGCTGCGTACGCTCGACCCAGTCATGGATCCCGGCCCACCCCCCAGTCTTCGCTTGCCATTTGGCAATAATATGAGCGGTGAAACCTACGGGCTGGAGCTCGCATCCCAGTGGCAGGTACGCCCCGGCTGGCGTCTGAATGCAAGTTACTCATGGCTGGACATGCAGTTACGTCTGGACAACAACAGTGCAGATACTCTCTCCAGGGCTTCGGAGGATGCCAGCCCGACCAGCAAGGCTGCTATCTGGTCCGCCCTTGACCTTGGCCACAATCTGCAATTTGATGCGGCCCTGCGCTACGTGGGTGACGTCGAAGTAAACGGTATCGATATCGACAACTACGTAGAGACTGATCTGCGACTTGGCTGGGAAGCCAGACCGGGACTGGAGCTGTCGCTAATCGGACAGAACCTGCTGGACAATCAGCATCCTGAATTTTTACCCGACTTCATCGATACCCAGCCTACTGAAGTCGAACGCAGTATCAGCGTCAGGGTTGTCTGGAGCTTCTAGACATTTTCATGAAGCCATCCGGACACAACATGTTTATACACAGCCTGATGGCAGGTACCCGCTGCATGCAACCGGTCATGGCCGCACTGCTGCTGATGTTGCTGCTGTCAGCTCCCGTTGCCGGCATGGCTGATGAGGCACAGCATACCGAGTACCGGGTAAAAGCCGCTTTCCTTTACAACTTCTCGCGTTTCGTTAGCTGGCCGGAAGCAGCATTGCAGGACCGCAACGAATTCTCCCTGTGCACCCTGGGCAGCACCCTGTTTGGAAAGCAACTGGATACCCTTACCGGAAAAACAGTACACAGCAAGACAGTGGCAGTAAAACACTTCGACAGACCGGAAGACATCGTGGACTGTCAGCTTGTTTTTATCGGCCAGTCAGACAAGCTGTCTGAAACCCTATGGATACTGAAAGAGCAACCGGTTCTGACAGTCAGTGATGCCGCAGCCTTCACGGAAAAAGGCGGCATGATTCAGTTCAAACTGGTCGATAACAAGGTCCGCTTCAGAATAAATGCGAACGCCGCCAGAACTGCCGGACTGACAATCAGTTCGAAGCTGCTGTCACTGGCCATCAGCGTTACAGGGGTCCGCTAGGATATGAACATCAGCGATCTCGGCAAGGTATCCATCCGCTGGAAACTGACACTACTGATTGTGTCTATCAGTACCGTTTCCTTACTACTGGCCAGTGTCGCATTTATTACCAGCGACCGGATAAACACCCAGCAAACCGCCAGCAATAACCTGCATACCATGGCAGAAATCATTGCTGCCAACAGCAGTGCCGCACTACTGTTCGGGGATGCCCGGGCAGCCCAGGAAACACTTGGCTTCCTTAAAGCACAGCAACATATCCAGGCAGCGGCCATTTACGAAATGGACGAGACTGTCTTTGCAAGTTACAGAAAACCCGGGATAGTCATTGAGTTCCCGGACTCCAACATCCAGACAGAAAACATCCTGTTCTGGAGTAATCATGCTGAACTGTTCACCCGTATCTACTATGAGGGCGAACAGATTGGCATTGTCTATCTGCGCTCGAACATGAATGCCATTCATGACCGGCTGGTCTGGTTCCTCGGGATTGTTGCAGCAGTGCTGCTGATGTCACTGCTGGTCACGTTTGTACTCAGCGCAAGGTTGCAGCGTATCATCACCGACCCGCTACTCAGACTCTCTGCGATTGCACGCCAGGTCAGAACCGAAAATAACTATTCCCTGCGCGTTACCGGTGAAAACAAGGATGAAATCGGCAACCTGATCACTGACTTCAACGCCATGCTTGATGAAATCCAGTCCCGTGATAACGAACTCATGGAACACCGCTCCATGCTTGAGGAACGCGTCATGCTGCGCACCAGTGAACTGGAAATTGCCAATTCAAGGCTCGCAACATCCAAGGAACAGGCAGAAGCCGTTGCAAAACGCATGGAATACCACGCCCATCATGACGCGCTCACCGGCCTGCCAAACCGTACCCTGCTTAATGATCGCATTACAGCCGGACTGACACATGCGCGACGCCAGCAGGGCATGGTAGCCCTGTTGTTTCTTGACCTTGATCGCTTCAAGATCATCAACGACTTACTCGGGCATGCAGTCGGCGACCAGCTGTTACGTATCATTGCTCGCCGCCTCTGCAATAGTGTACGCGAGGAGGATACGGTTGCCCGCCTGGGCGGCGATGAATTTATGGTGTTGCTGCCACGCATCAGTGATTCATCCGATGCCGGCCGCATTGCCAAGAAAGTGATCGATTGCCTGATTGATCCTATTTCATGTAACGGACATGAACTGCACATAACAACCAGTGTCGGGATAAGTATCTATCCGTTTGACGGTACCGACTCGGAGACCCTGATTAAACATGCCGATATCAGCATGTATCGCGCCAAGGAACTTGGCCGCAACAAGGCCATTTACTTTACGGCAGAAATGAATGCCGGATCCAGAAAGCAGCTGGCACTGGAGACCGACCTGAGACAGGCCGCTGCGAAAAACCAGCTGAAACTCCTGTACCAGCCAAAAATCGATACCTTAAGAAATGCTATTGTGGGTGTTGAAGCACTGCTGCGATGGGAGCACCCCACCATGGGCACCATCAGCCCGATGGAATTCATTCCGGTTGCAGAAGACAGCGGCCTGATTGTGCCAATTGGCGAGTGGGTATTGAATACTGCTTTCACACAACTGAAACAATGGCACAAGGCCGGGCACACTGATCTCACTATCGCCGTAAACCTCTCTTCTGCACAAATCTCCCGGCCAGGGCTTGTAGACGTCATCAGGCAAGCACTGCAGGCAGCAGATCTGGATGCCGGAATGACGGAACTCGAAATCACTGAAAACGTGGCCATGGAAAATCTTGAGCCTGCGATAGCTATCCTGGAAAAACTCAAGGGCATGGGCATCACCATCGCCATGGATGACTTCGGCACCGGCTACTCATCACTCAGCTATTTGAGGCGGCTGCCTGTCGATGTTGTCAAGATCGATCGATCCTTTGTACGTGAGATACCCGACAGTACTGAAGATGTCCTGATCGCACAGGCTATCATCGCCATGGCACAAAGCCTGAATCTGTCCCTTGTCGTGGAAGGCGTCGAGAACGTCAAGCAGCTGAACTTCTTCAGGCAACAGGGCTGCAATATCGTCCAGGGGTTTCTTTTCAGTAAACCGGTTGAAGCTGATGAAATACTCAGAATGCTGGCGGCACAATCAACTCCGGGCACTGTCAATCTGGTGAAATAACACCCTGTAGATACCAGACTACTTGCTGACTGCTCCGGGCGGCACCGTCACATAGGGAGACAATGGCGGATAATAGCTGTTCCCGTAACCGTAACCGGGCAATACCGGACTGTAGCCATAAGCCGGATACCGCGGCGCTGCGACACCTGTATAAGGCGGCAAGTAACCACCATATCGAGGCCTGTCATTCGACTTGCTGCCGAACGAAAAACAAAAATTAAATGCCGTTGCCGGCGCTGCTGCTGCCAGTAAAACCAGGGCCGCTAATACTGCTGCCAGGCTGCCTATCCTGTTCTTCATGGTATCCTCCTGCTACATCAGCTGATACGGAACCTCATCTGATAAATCCAGCACCTGTGAAACAATCCTGACAGCCTCTTCAATAAACACCTCAAGATCGTTCCATTGCTCCGAGTGCCCAATTATCTCTGCCCCATCACGCATGATAATCCGCATGTCATAACCTGAACCTGCCCCCTTCTCCGCAGTAATATATATACCGGGTTCAGGATCCTGTCCCCTAATAACAGCCATCACATATGCATAGCGAATACCGTCGTTACTCTCGACTTCACCCAGTACTGTCAGGGCAAATTCACCGAAACTGTAGCGACGCAACGGAATAGCCGTCACGATACCTGGTTTATTCACAATATAGCCCACGCTCTGAGAATTGCACAGGACTTCATCATTACCGATTCACCGGGGAAGCACAATCAGGGAACTCGAAAATTACGCCGTCGCAGACGCTGACTCGCCAATCCGCAGCATGGCCGGCAACAACAGTAATGTAAAAACCGTACTGACCAGCATGCCACCCACAATTACACCAGCCAGCCCGCGATACAGCTCGGTACCGGCACCGGGCATCAATAACAACGGTAACATACCAAACACACTGGTCAGGGTAGTCATCAGGATAGGGCGCAGGCGCAAACGTACTGCCTGCCCTACTGCGGCACGTCGCGGGGTGCCCTGCCGCTCGGCAGCACGGGTCTGGTAGACCAGCAGAATGGCATTGTTCACCACCAGCCCGAGCAGAATAATAAAACCGATCATAGTCAACAGATCCATGGGCTGGAATGTCACGAGGTTCAGCGACCATAGTGCAATCACACCGCCAACGGTTGCCAGCGGCAACACCAGCAACACCAGCAAGCCGTCGCGAAAGGAATGAAACAGGGCACTCATCAGCAAGTAAAGAATCAGCAGCGCCAGAACAAAACTGCTACTCAGGTTGAACAACGCCTCCTGCAGCTTGTCTGCAGCACCACTGTAGCGCACCCCGCCACCCTCCGGCAAATATCCCCTGACCACGGGTTCAATGTTTTCCTTGAGAAAGATGATGGTCTCTTCAAGTGATACACCCTCTGGGGGAGTTACCCGCAATGTCACCGTACGGCGTCGGTCAAGCCGGCGTAACTTGTCAGGGCCCGCGGTACGCATCACATGAACCAGTTCACCAAGGGGCAGTATACCGGACTGTGGCGTTGCCAGCGGGATAGCGGCCAGTTCCTCGGGAGTTTCCCAGGCTTCGGCACGTACGATGATATCGAGCCGCTCTTCACCATCAAAATAGTCTCCGACATACAGGCCGTCGCCCACCGCCCGCGACACCTGCGCCAGCACCTCCCTGTTCCAGCCGGCCTCGGCGATGCGCCGCTCATCCGGTACCAGCCGCAACTCGGGTTCAGCCAATTCCAGTCCCGGAGAGGGGGTAACGCTGGCTTCCGGCCATTCCTTTTGCACCGCGGCAAAACCGGCCCTGGCGGCCTCCAGCAGCCGGTCCAGGTCACGTCCCTGGATATTCATATCCACAGTACGGCCACCTCTTGAACCACCAAACAGGGAGGACTGCTTGGCGAAAGCGATGGTATCCGGAAACCCCCGGATAGTGGCATTGATCACTCCGACCAGTTCTTTTGCACGAGCGCTATCCGTCGCACGCGCTCCCATGAAAACACCACCGTTATAGGCAACAAAGAAATAGTGCTTGATTGCCGGCTCCTGCTCGCCACTGGCATAGGGTGCCAGTCGCTCTGCAACCACTTCCCCCATCTCTGTCTTAAGATGCTCAATGTTCACCCCGGGCGGAGGGTGAACAAAGGCAAACACCAGGTTGCGGTTGCCATCCGGCAGGTAATCCGCGTGCGGTTTCAGCAACAGTGTCAATAGCAGCGGCACACTGATCAACGCAACGATCCAGCGCACCCGTCGCCCGGGCGCATCCGTCAATGCCATGATGCGCCGTGTCAGCCCGTCCCACCAGCGGACGTGCGGGTCATTACTGTTGACAGACTGCAGCCACTGGTTTGTCAGGGTTGGCAGAACAATCAGGGCAATTAGCATGGAAGCAATCACGGCAGAGGAAATCGTCAGCGCCAGGTCGGCAAACAGCTGCCCGGATTCATCCGGCAGAAACACAACAGGCAGGAAGATTGCCACCGTGGTGGCAGTAGAGGCGATTAATGCACCGCGCACCTGTTGCGCGCCTTCGTATGCAGCATCCAGCCTGCTACTGCCGGCCTCCCGCAGGCGCACAATATTCTCCAGCACAACAATCGATGCATCCAGTACCATGCCCACAGAAAATGCCATCCCGGCCAGCGAAATGACATTGACGGTATGGCCACTAATATCCAGTACGCTAAAGGCGAAAAACAGCGACACGGGAATTGCAAAGGCCACCAGCAAGGTGGCCCGGAAACGACGCAGGAACCACCACAGTACGCAGACCGCCAGCACTATTCCGAGCAAGAGGTTGCCAAACAGCATCTGCAGTGAACGATTGATATAGACGGTCTCGTCATAGACCTGCTCCATCTGCAGGCCAGCCGCAGCCAGCGGCCCCTCACGCAACTCCTCTGCAGCCGTCTTCAGACCTGTCATCACCTCCAGCACGTTGACGCCGCTTTCCCGGTGCGCATTAACCGCAATGGCAGAGCCACCCTTGTTGATGACAAAACTCTGGGGATCAGCCATCTGCACATCTATCTCGGCAATATCACGTAACAGCACTGGCTGGCCAGCGCGCCAGTCCAGCACCATTTCACCAAACTCCTCGACTGCAAACGTACCGGTAAAGCGCAGGGTATAGCGCCGCTTGCCGACATCGGCCGTTCCCGCCGACACATCCTTGTTGGCGCCGGCCAGTCGCGCCACCACGGGGAGCTCTATGCCAAGACTGGCTGCCTTGTAGGGATCAAAAGTTATACGCACTTCACGTGGACGTCCGCCGCGAACCTCGGACATGGACACGCCGCTGACACGTTCATAACGTGTCTGCACAACTTCCTCTACAAAGTCCAGGTAAGACACGATGTCACGGTCATTTTCCGGCAGCGTCCTGATAATGAACCAAGCGATTGCACGGCTACGGCCGCCGACAGTGCTCAATACCGGTTCATCGGCATCCTCCGGGTAACTACTGACCCGATTCAGACGGTTCAACACTTCAACCAGGGAGCGCTGCAGGTCGGTACCCACGGCAAAGGTAATGCTAATACGGGCACTTCCAAGTTGCGCCTGTGAGTCCATTTCTGTCATGCCAGGCAGGCCACGTAACACCTTTTCCTGCGGTTCGATGATTTCTGCTTCGACTTCTTCCGGGGCAGCGGCACGCCAGCTGGTGTTGACTGAAATCGTGGGGCGTTCTATCTCCGGGGTAAGCTGGATCGGCAAACGGGTCAGGCTGATCAGGCCAAACAGAACCACCAGAATAACAGCGACCAGCGCCGCAATGTGGTTATCCAGCGCCTGCCGGATCAGATTCACTCGCCGGACGCCTGCAGCGTCGGAGTGACTTGCTGGCCGGCACGTAAACGCTCACCACCACGTATCACCACAACATCGCCAGGACGAACAGTACCGACAACCTCAATAAAATCACCTTCTGCAATACCGGTCTCCACGGTAATACGCTCGGCCGTGTTATCAGCAAGGATACGAAATACCGTGGTGCCATCGCGTCGCAAAACCAGTGCATCCCTGGGAACCACAAGGGCCGGTCGTGATTCCGCAGTCGGAATGGCGATGCGCAACCCCTGCCCTGCCGACCACCTGTCACCGTCCAGTAACAGTCGCAGTTCATACAGGCGTGACTGATCATTACCAACCGGGACCAGGGTTCGAACCGTGCCGGTCGCCGACTGCCCGCTAATTGTCATACCCAGCCTGGTGCCGGGACGAATATAGGGCAAGGCAGTCACCGGGATCCAGGCCTGCGCCTCCAGTGATACCGCATCAACCAGCCTGACAATTGGCGTCCCGGGATCCGCCCACTCCCCCGCCTGTATAAACTGCTCGCTAACAACCCCGGCAAACGGCGCCCTGATAGTCGTGCGTTCCTGTTTCTCCCGTGTCTGCATGAGGCGGGATTCTGCGGCGGCCAGTTCACTGCGGGCAATGGACAGATCCCGCTGCGCCTGGTCAAGGCGACTGAGCGCCGCATGGTTATCCTTGGCGAGTTTTGCGAGGCGTTGCGCTTCAGCCTGATTAAACCTGACATTTGCCTGCTCACGTGCCAGTCGCGCCTCCTCCTCGACCAGCACGTCCCGTATCAGCACATCATCCAGCCGCGCAGCGACACCACCCGTTTCAAGCTGCGCGCCTACCTCGGCCACCCAGATAACCTGGCCGTCCACCTGTGCAGCCAGACGCGAGTCGTTCCGGCTGATAACGGTACCGGCCACCTGGATCAGGGGTGTCATCTGGCGGGTCTTTGCTGCAACCACCACGACCGGGGATGGCCCGGCCGCCGGGACCGGCATACAGGCAAACAGCAGGAACAGCGCACCAGTCACCAGCCAGGGCCGCAAGAAACAGATTGATTGGGGAGTCAAACGCCTTCTCCAGATATTGCCAAGCGTATCAACAATAGCAGATATGTTACTGAACTACATAAGGGAAGACTTGATTAATCCGTCTCTGCGAGGAACAAAGAGCAGCGAGCCGCATTTCTCACGGGGTGGCGACAGGATGACAAGCAAATCGACAAGGAAAAGTGCGTGACTTGAACCTGAACTTACAGCCGATCAAACCGGCACCTGTTAAATCAGGCCTGAACGTCTATAATGCAATCAGCCTGTAACTGCGTACCTGACACCAGGCATTTAATCGCGCAGTGACACAGTTAGCTCAGGCCCTGGATACTACATTACTGTCAGGATGCATTTTCCCGTCGAGTCCGTTGCTATAAATAACACAACAGTCACGGCCCCGGGCTTTTGCTGCATATACCGCCTCGTCTGCTGCACCGAGCATTTCAGTGACACTCGTAAATGTTGTGCCCTCACCCATAACAGCCATGCCAATTGATGCCGTCACTGTTATTTCACCACCGTCCTGCACCGGGTGTCGCTTTTCACGGAAGATCTTGAGAAGACGTTCAATCACAACATTCGCTGCCTGCTCTCCACTGCCGGGCAGAACAATGACAAACTCCTCGCCACCATATCGGGCGACAATGTCTGTATCCCGTGTGCCGGTGCAAAGAAGGTTAGCTGCAACCCGGAGGACATCGTCACCGACCTGGTGCCCATAGTTGTCATTTACGCTTTTGAAGTGATCAAGATCAACAAACATGACGGCCAGAGGCCAGTCACGCGCCTTCGCCATTTTGAACTCACTGTCAATCTTGTCGTCCAGATAAGCACGATTAAATACCCCTGTCAGTCCGTCACGCCGGGCCTGCTCTTCAAGCAACTTTGTTCTGGACTCAAGCATCGCTGCTTCTACCTGGAGCTTGTCTGACTTCTGGATTGTTTGCAGATTACGCAATACAAGTGCTTCCCTGGCCTGGTCAATCAGGGCCTCGGAAAAGCTGTAGTCTGTCAAATCAGTTTCAAACATTGAAGCAACTTCCATAAAATCCTCATTCAGTGTTACCGGCAATGCGAGCAATGTCTCTTCATCTATTGCAAGGTTCTCCTTGACAAGATTAAGCACCGGCATCAGTGACTGACCACCGTCATCCAGGGATAGCGCATCAGAAAACAGGCCGGACAATGCCACACAAAGCGCGTAAGAGAAGTGTTCACTCCGGCTGTCAACATACTGCAAGTTGTGACTACCAGCCACTGCAAATTGAAGACTCACGGGCAGATTCCATTTCTGCAACAACCAACCCCCAATGGCTGCATGATCTGCGCCAAGCTTCTCCCGCTCCAGTTCCTGCAACATATTGTGGTCTGACTGATCAACCCCCAGGTCTTTATAAAATTCAGGCTCAAATTTATCGAGCGCCAGCATACCGATATCCTGCAATAATCCGGCGAGGAATATTTCTTCACTTGCACCAATACCGGCAGCCACACACAATCTACGACCGCAGACTGCTGCTGCAAGCGAGCGTCTCCAGAACAAATTGTAGTCAAAGCCCTGGCACGCATTATTCTGCATCGAGGCGGCAAGAGAAAAACTGAGCGCCATGGTAAGGGTTCCATTCAGACCAAGCAGCATAATGGCCTGGCGCAGATTTTCTGTCTTGCGTCTGATAGCGTAGATTGGTGAGTTGGCAATTCGCAGGATCTTTGCCGTCAACGCAGGATCCATACTCACCACATCGGCTACTTTGCCAATATCCACGTCGGGGTCCTGGGAAAGATCGAGTATACGCATGGCAACAACCGGGGGACTGGGCAGGGTTGTACACATCTCCAGGCGCTTGAGTAATTGAGTATCTACCAGGAATCCGGTTATTTCAGATTTTTCTGTCATGTTCACAGTCCTTTATATATATGACGTAAAAATGTGTCATAGCAAACCACGATTCTGTGGCTTGTTTCATTAACAGCGTGCTGTACGGTATCTCACTACATCATCGTGTATTCAATATTTCGTCTGATCCGCGGATTACTTTAAATCCTAACCACGTGAAATATCAGTGACAAACTCGTGGCAACAGCAGCTGCAAGGTACTGATGCGACGCTACGTAACTTGACTTTCATTATTTGCTGGAACCAGTAAGACTGGTGCTCCTGTCAGCAATCCCGGAGCTACCTTTTTCAGGTAATTGAGATTGCACCCGGTGCGCATACCCGAGTAATACTGATCGATTGAACATACTGGCTTGCCATCTCTTCCGGAGATGCAATTACGGCAACGCGCTTGCTGTCCGGAAATTCATCAAAGACTCTTTGATGCTCGCTGACTGCCTGGCCGCCGCCGCAAGGCAAAAACCACTGAAAATCCTCGCTGCAGCATTCCTGTTTAGTTCGGCAGACACTTACAGATTATAAACAAGTCTGGTCCGGCCCTGTGCAGCTAACGTTTACTGACCCAGGGACCTTTCAGGCCGAGGTCACCATCAAGATTATGTGCATACTCCCGTGCCTCAACACTGGTAGAGAATCCCGGTATCCTGACGCGGTAGCGGGTCTTCCCGCCAATAGTCACTTCCTGGGTCTCTGTCCGAATTCCGTGCTTGTGTAACTTTTTCTTCAGCTTCTCGATTGCTTCGATGTGTCCTAAATTTGCCACGTTCACTACCCAACCCCCACTGTGGGCACTGGGGGCACTGGGGGCACTGGGGGCCACTGTGCCAGATTCCGATTGTGCAACATTTTGGTCGTTCGAAGCTTCTGGAAGCTGTTTAGAACTTTCTTCCTGATCACCCGACCTCTCCTGCAATCCGGCAACAACTGCTGTAACTTTATCAAGCTTGTGTTGAAATGCTTCCTGTATTTCATTCAACTCGCCCTGATTATCAACCTGATGCTGATCACTACTTGTCTTGATGTCCGCTATGGAGGCGGTCAATTCTTCCAGCTGTTTCATAATCAAGGATTGTCTTTCGTGAATCTGGTGATTGCTGAAACTGCCATCCTGTTCCGCAACGATGACAGGCACCACTGATTCGACCTCACCCGCAGGACCTGCACGCTCGGCCAGGCTTGCAGTAACAGCTTCTGTCTGCGTGTAAAGCTTCGCAATGTACGGCCCTACCGCATGCGGAAGGTCGACCAGATACCCAATTCTACTGCCCATAAAAAATATAAAAGTGGCGGCAAGAACCAGCGCGGCAAACAGTAAGTAGAAAAACGACCTCCAGGCAGAGCGCTGTCGGCCCGTCCGGGCTGGAACAAAGGTCGCCGCCTCAACAGAACCGGCTGCATTCTGCACATCCCGAATCATGGTGACCGGCCCCTTTGACGCGCTGGTTGGCGGACCTTCATCCTGAATTGCCCCGACAATGCTACTCAGGTTCCTGTTGTGTTCCAGCATGACAATAGCCCCCGATCAATACAGCCCAGTGATGCCGGGCTGATGCTTGCGTAACCACCCCGGCATTAGCCATGCAGCCCAGACTCCCGGCCTGCCGCGAGCAAGTATTTTTCCCAAGATATTTACAAAACTGTCGATATATACTGTGAAAAGCTGCAGATTGAGGTAAATGCTCATGGGAACACTCGAGGTCATCAGGCCACTGACACCTACCCCGCCATCTAGGTCTATTGCCCAACGACGGCCATACCGCAAACCACGGGAAGAGAAACCTGCAAACCACCCCCGTCGCCGACCCACCGACGGGGAGGAAGACCCTGACACCTCGCCACCGCACATTGATGAATATGCATAGCCACCCGCCAACAAGATTGAGTGGCAGCGGACTCCCGGAACCGGCTTTTTCCATCGTGTTTTATTTACAATAGCGGTACTCATAATTTGTTCCATGT